>JBDTWJ010000014.1:0-37605 GCA_040006755.1 Ilumatobacteraceae bacterium
GAATCTTGAAGGTTCGAAGTCCGCCCGAGGCTCGGTTCGTGAGCGGCCACATCGTGGTCCAGCAGGCTACGGAGCCATCGATGCAGGGCCGAGTCATGGCGCTCCACCAGATGGCGTTGTTCGGCAGCACGCCCATCGGCGCAGTCCTCATGGGTTGGGTCATCCAGCACTCGTCCCCTCGGCTTCCCTTTGCACTCGGTGGACTGTCGGCGCTGCTGTGCGCGACCGCCGTGATCGCACGACGATCACATCGTGTGGTCGCCGCCACCGCATGAACCGAGCCGCTTCAGAGCTGGCGGCGGTCGCGCGATACCGACGGTCGTGCGCGCAACCCCACCTCACCATCCGCCGCCGGCGATCGGTCTCTGCGGGCGATTGCCTCAGGTTGGGTGTCCGACCACCTTCTCGACCCGACGTGCCGGAGCGGGCGCCTGGGTGGTCCGCAGCGGACCAACGCGGCGCCTGCGGCGAGATGCCGGGCGGACGTCGCCAATTCTGCTTCGAACCGGTTAGGTCGCGTCTCGCAAGCAGCCGGCCAGGTACGCAATATTCGGTCTGAGCGAACAATCCGTGACTTGCCCCGGGATCGGCGGCGGACGCGCAAACTTGCAAAGAGCGTGACGATGAAGTTGGCCGCCAGTGACCGTAAAGGTCTTCGAGGACGGCGAGGTGGAGGGGCGCTCGAGGCGGGTCGCAGCATCGCCGAGTGGACCGCGCGCGGACGACGTTCGATCGTCAACGAGCAGGCCGCCCGCTACAAGCACCTCGGCGACGTCGTGGTGATGGAGGCAATCCCCAAGTCCCCCTCCGGCAAGATCCTGCGACGCGAACTCCGCGACCGATGAAGAAGCAATCGGCTGCAAGACGGCGCCAGCGCTGTACCGCTACTCGCGCACCCAGACGACCCGCTCTCCGCCTTGATGGTGAACGGCTTCGTCGAGATGTCGGCGCAGCTGACCGCCGCACGCTTCTCCCTACTGTTCGGCCTCCCGAACCCTGGCTTCGGACAACACAGTCAGCACATCTCAGGACCAGCAGCCGGCGCCACCATGGCCGCCCTCGAACATTCCATGCGCAGCGTGATCGACCCCGCAAAGCCCTCGCACCCGCTCGTCCGTCACGTTGGCCCACGATGGCCGGATCGCGCGGAATGTATCATGCAATGCATGTGCACGACGGGGGTTCTCAGGTTCGCCGACGGTACCTATGCCCTGTTCAAGAACAAGGATTTCGGGCGAACTCATCTCGACGACCGCATCTGGCTCGATCACAACGTGTTCGGCGTGCTGGGCATGACGACGTGGGCCAATGACGACCCGGCGAACGATCAATATTCCGGTTTCTCAATCGGCGCCAACCGCCATGGCTTGTTGTGCTGCGACTCCAACGTCGTGACACTCGACGGTCTCGTCAACTACGACGTGATGACGCAGGTTGCGCTGCAGCAGGGCACCGACGTGTTGTCTGCTGCCGAGGCCGTCCGTGTTGCCTGCGAATCGGCACCGACCTCCTGGGGGAATCTGGTGCTGATCGATGCCACAAGTGCTGCCAGTCTCGAGATTCGCGGCAGTGAGGTGGCCATCGTCTCGTTGCTCGGTCCGACGGCGCGTTCGAACCACCATGTCATCCTGGGCCATCACGAGATGCAGGCCGACAACGTGACCAGTGACCTGCGGCTCGCCTCGGCGCAGCGACGTATTGAAGCGGCCACCGCGATGTCAGACATCTTCGAACTGCAGGTGTCGCACGACGACGGCGGCACCGGCGTGTGCAACCACACGGACTTGACCACCGTGTATAGCTACGCGCTTGTCTGTGACCGGGGGCGCACGGCCATCCATGTCGTCCAGGGCCAGCCGTGTTCAGGGGCCGAACGCGTGCGGATCGATATCCCGTTGGATGAGCACCACGACCAGACGGCGGTCGACGAATTCCTTCAAACCTACCCAACGGCAATGAAGAACAACTTCGCCAACGTCTTCCAGCCTCAGTAGGTGGCCGTCGGGTCGATCGGGAACGGAAGGGTTCGGCAACGCTCGTAGGTCAGCCGCGACAACCGCGGGGTTGCCGAGCCGGGCACGTCGACCACGACGGCGGTCGGGGCCGAAGATGGGAAGTTGGCGATGTAGTCGGTGCACGAGCGGACGATCAGAACATCGACGTCGTACGGATCGAAGCCGGCGTGACGCCAGGTCGCAGGGTCGGCCGACCAGGCCGGCAGTTCGGTGATCAGAACGTTGACGCTGCTGCGGCGAACGACTGCGAACCGGCCCATCGATGCGGTCATCCCCGTGTAGCCAACGCCCGAAAGCTGGTACTCGCCCTGGCCGAGACCAACGACCTCGCCCCGCAACACGGCCGGCTGCGACCAGCGAGTGTCCACCGACGCGCCGACGGGGAGGGTGACTTTCGCTCCAATCCCGAGTCGATGGCAGGCGCAGACCGCAGCCGAGTCAACGATCGTCAGCAACACCGTCCCAGCGTCCCAATCGGAGAGGGCGTGAAGCATCGCCGGGCTGTCGCCCGACGCCCCGGCCGTCGGCGCGTCGGCAGACTCGGTGATGATGAACGGTCGCGCGCCCGAGGCCGCGGCGGTGGCCAACGCTTCGTCGGGGGGCAAGAGCCGATCAACGACGAACTCGTGCCGGCGATCCCATACGGCACGAGTGATGGATCGGGCCAGTTGGTCGGCCCCATGCTGATCGTCGTTGGTGACGACCACGGTCGCGAACCCTATGTCGGGCGCATCAAGCCATGGCTGGGTCGGGAAGACGCTGACGTCGACAAGGGAGTGGGGGGCGGCCGTCAACTGGTCGGTCAACACCTCGCCCAGAATGCCGGTGGAGATGCGCAGGCTCTCGTCAGCGAACAGCGCCGGACACTTGGCCAGGGACGTGGTCGGTCTTAACACGCCAGTCATCACCGCGCACAGCATCGCCGCGGCGCGACGACCCGTCGCCGCTTGATCGACGTGTGGGTTGGTCTTGTAGCCGGTGACGACATGGGGCAGCGCGCACAGACGCTCCGTGGCATTGGCGTGTAGGTCGAGACTGACTGCGATGGGCACATGCCAGCCGACGTGTTCGCGGATAGCTGTCACGATGCCGACGTCGCCGGCGGTGTCACCTGGTCCTGCCATCGCGCCGTGGAGGCACACGACCAGTCCGTCGAGGTCGCCAGCCGCCTGCAACGACTCGCTGACCATTTCGATCAACGCGGCGTATGACCGCTCGTCGAGCGGTCCGGCAGGCAGGGCATGGGCGTAGAGCAACGGCACGACAGTCGCACCACGCTGGCGCAGCTCGTCGCACGCGCCGGCGAACTCGTTGTTCGCGCCGCCGAGATGCTGTACGGCGGAGGCGCCGCGATGAATGGTGAACCGATCCAGGTTCCCCGCTACCACCGCGAACGAGTTGCTCTCCTGCTGGGCCAGCAAGACACCGATTCGCTCGCGTCGCGGGAAGCGAACCCGACGATCGGGGATCGACATACCGCTGCCGCCGAAGATGCGCTGCACCGCATTTCTTGCGCCCGTCACACTCGGATCATATAATTCTTGCGACCAGCACTGCCGATTTGATTTTCCGGATCACGTTCCGGTTGAACCGGTGTACGTCGGGTAAACAGGGACCTAACTCGGTCACATAGGGGGAAAATCATGGGGTCACAACACAGCCCGGGCGACGTGGTCCAGGCGGCATCTGATCTGGTCGCCAGCTATCAGAACGGCAAGATCAGCCGGCGGCAATTCGGCAAGGGCCTGATTGGCCTCGGCATCGGCGCCACCGCCGCCAGCGTGATCCTCGCCGCCTGCGGAGGATCCGACTCGAAGACCACACCCGGCACAAGTGGTGGCACCAGTGGTGGCGCATCCGAAGGCACACCTAAAGTCGGTGGCACCTTACGCGAGGGCTACAACCGCGACATCTCCAAGCTCGATCCGATCACCACCAACTGGTACGACCCGGCATTCAGCGCCATCTACGAGACCATTGTCACCGACGACCCCGACGGCAAGACGGTTGCCCAGTTCGCCAAGTCGTTCACCGTGTCCGACGACGGCCTCACCTACACCTTCGAGATCCCCGAAGGTAGTGTCAGTCACAGCGGTGGAGCCATGGGCGCCAAGCAGATCGCCGACGTGCTCACGACCATCAAGGAGAAGAGCTTCATCGGTGGCGTGTCGACCGTCCCGATGGAGGGCTACTCGGTCGATGGCAACAATGTCATCCTGAAGATGAAGAACGCATGGCTCGGTGCATTGAACCCTCACAAGACCGGCTATTGGGGGTTGCTCAACATCGACACGTGGAACGCTGCCGGCGGCCTCGACCCGAAGTCGACATACGGCACGGCATCCGCCGACGGCACCGGTCCGTTCACCTTCGGCGAGTGGGTGCCTGGTAGCCACACTCTGGTCAACCGTTGGGACAACTACCCGGGCAGCAACACCCCGTACATCACCAACCCGGGCAAGGCCTATCTCGACGCCATTCGCTGGAGCGTGATCACCGAGGCCGGCCAGCGGGCCACGCAACTCGAAGGAGGCGAACTCGACACCTTGATCGGGCCGAGTTATGCCGACCTCGAACGACTCAAGGGCAACAAGGAACTTACCGTCATCCAGCACCCGGAATGGTCGGGCTTCCAGCTGTCGATGAACCGCGACTACCCCGAGTTCTTCGGCGACGTCGAGACCCGTCAAGGGCTTTCCCATGCGATCAACCGTCAGGGACTGGTCGACGCCGTTCTGTTCGGCAACGGCGACGCAACGTACGGGCCGTTCCCGAAGACTGACCGCCAGTACGAAACCAAGGTCGAGGAGTTCAATCAGTTTGACGTCGCCAAGTCGAAGGACCTGTTGGCGAAGGCCGGCTGGACGGCCGGCAGCGATGGCATACTCGAGCGCAACGGCACGCGCTTCGAGTTCGCGGCCGTCGTCGAAGACGAGACGACACAGAAGCTGATCGCCGAAGCGGTAACGCAGCAATTCAAAGAAGTCGGAGTGAGCGCCAAGTTCGAGGTTGTCGACCGGGCGGTCGCCTTTGAGAAGGAATCTGGCGAGGGTCAAAAAGCCGCGCCGATGTCGCTGTTCTTCTGGTTGTGGCCGGTCCCACTCGACATCCTCGTAATTTTCTCGTCGTCGGAGACCATCCCGGTGCCCAACTTCTCGCACGTCAAGGACGACAAGATCGATTCGGCAGTTGCTGAGTGGCGCAAGTCGGGTACTGCGGACGCTGCGCAGAAGGCATCATCGAACTTCCAGTTGCTGTGGGCGGAGACTCTGCCCTACATACCGTTGATGAACCAGTACGCCACCTTTGCCCATCAGAACTACGTCAAGGGTTGGCAGCCCTTCGTGTGGCTTCTGTACCCGTTATACAACGACGTGTGGATGGACAAGTAAGTTCGAGGCGTGCTTCTTTTCGTGCCGCGGCACAGGTGACGGATGAACCGATTCCGCCGCGCGCTGAAGAACAAGCAACTCGTCATCGGATCGATCATCGCCCTCGTCATCGTCGTGCTCGGCATCTTTGGCCCGGCGATCTTCGGTGACTACGCCAAGCAGGACCTGCTTCGCGGTCACAAGCCCCTGGGAACATCGGGCGCGTTCTTCGGTACCGACGCTCTCGGGCGCAGCCTCGCGGCCCGAGCGACGTTCGGCATCCGCATCAGCCTGCTGGTCGCAATTTCGGTCACAGGTCTGGCGATGGTGTTGGGCACGATCATCGGCTTGATCGCCGGGTACGTGAAGGGCGTGATCGACGGCGTGATCAGCTTGCTGATCGACTTCATTTGGGGATTTCCGCTCATCCTCGTGGCCGTACTCGCTGCGGCGAGCATCGGCTCGGGTCTGTTGCCCGTCATTTTCGCGGTCGGACTGGTGAACACAGTTGCAATCGCCCGTGTGGTGCGCGGCGAGGTGCTCGGCATCTCGGAGAAGGATTTCGTGGTTGCCGCCAAGGCCGGTGGCTACTCCACCATGCGGATCATCACGAAGCACATCGCCCCCAACGTCATCCCTGTGGCGTTGGTCTTGTCGTCGTACTACGTTGCGGTTGCGATCATTGCCGAGGCGGCGTTGTCGTTCGTGGGTCTCGGGGCGCAACCGCCCCTCCCCAGCCTGGGCCAGATGGTCTCCGAGGGCCGAAACTACATGCGCCTCAACCATTGGGAGTCAACCATTCCCGGAGTGATCATCTTCGCCATGGTCCTCAGCGTCAGCCTCATTGGCGACGGGCTTCGTGATCTGCTTGATCCCCGTTTGCGAACGGCTCTCGAACGGGCGCGCGTCAAATGAGATCTCTCCTCAAGACCGTAGTGCTGACACTTCTACTGTTGTTGGCCTCGTCGTTTGCCGTATTCGCGGGAATTCGTTTGTCGGGTGGCGACGTCACCGCGGCGCGGCTACCGGCATCGGCGACGGCTGCGGACCGTCAGCTGTTCCGACATCAGATGGGGCTCGATCAGCCCATTTTCAAGCAGTACTCCACCTATATGGGTGACCTGTTCAGAGGCGACCTCGGCAATTCACTGACGAACAACGCCAAAATCAGTGCTTTGGCAGTCGACAAGATCAAGAACAGTCTGATACTTGGTGCTACCTCAATGTTGCTGGTATTCGGAATCGGCATTCCGTTGGGGATGATCGCCTCCTTGAAGCGCAACTCTTGGGTCGATACTGGGATCACTTCGGCGTCGGTCGCAGGCATGGCTGTACCCAACTTCTGGCTGGCTCTCATCGCCATCTACTTGTTCTCCACTCGCCTCGGCTGGCTACCGTCGGCCGGGCAGGGGGGGATCAAGTACCTCGTGCTTCCTGCGTTCGTATTGAGTGCTGAGGGCATCGCCCTGACCGTGCGAATGACCCGGTCGGCCATGCTCGACAACCTGAATCAGGACTTCGTCCGCACCTTGCGCGCCGCGGGGCTGAGTGAGCGCCGCATCTACTTCAAGCATGTGTTGCGCAACTCGATGTTGCCCATCATTTCCCTCGCCGGTCTGCGCGTTGGTCAGATCGTCGGTTACGCCCTGGTCGTCGAAACCATCTTCGGTTGGCCAGGTGTTGGCCAAATCCTCGTCAACGCTGTTCTCCGACGCGACTATCCCGTCGTGCAGTTCTTCGCGCTGTTGCTCGTTCTGGTCGTCACGCTTGGAAACTTGGCGGCCAGCATCGGTTACACACTCGCCAATCCGAAGCTGCGGAAGTGACGACATCGATGGACACACCCTTGCTCGACATCCACGACCTGTCCATCGGACTACGCGGCGACGGCGTCGGCTACGACATCGTTCGCAACGTCAGCATGTCGCTCTTTCCGACAGAAATCCTGGCGATCGTCGGCGAGAGCGGCTGTGGCAAGTCGCTGACGGCACTTTCGGTCCTGGCGTTGCATGCCAGCCCACCTCTGCACGTCACCAGCGGTTCGATCATGTACGACGGTCGTGACCTGACCAAGGTATCCGCCTCGCAGATGCGCGCTCTCCGCGGCGCCGAGATCGCGATGGTCTTCCAAGACCCGATGAGTGCACTCGATCCCATGTTCACCGCTGGGACCTTGCTCACGTCGGCAGTTCAGGCCCACTACAAGGTTCGCTACGACGTGGCCAAGAACCGGGCCTTGGAGGCGCTGGCCGATGCCGGCATCGAGGATCCTCGCCGGCGCTTTGCCGAGTATCCGTTCCAGCTGTCGGGCGGCATGGCGCAGCGGGTGATGATCGCCCTTGCCCTGGTCAACGACCCGAAGATCCTCATCGCCGACGAGCCAACTACTGCGCTGGACGTTACCGTTCAGGCTCAGATCCTCGATCGGCTCAAGCAGCTCAAAGCAGAGCGCGGGATGAGCATCATCTTGATCACCCACAACCTGGGTGTCGTGGCCTCGGTGGCAGACCGCATGGTGGTGATGTACGCCGGTGAGGTCGTCGAATCAGGCACGGTCGAAGAAGTGCTTGCTACGCCCCAGCACCCGTACACCAATGGCCTGCTCGGCGCCGTTCCCCGGTTGAACAGTGACGCGACCCTTGTGCCGATCATGGGCCGTGTCCCGCAACCCAACGACCTACCTCCAGGATGTTCGTTCGCCGATCGTTGCGGCCGAGTCCTCGATGTCTGCCGGGCCGAACGTCCTCAGCTTGCGGTACGTCGTAACAGCGAAGTCCGATGCTACAACCCGGTCGGCTGAGGAGTTGAGGTGGTAGCCGGGCGTGACGCCGTCGAATTCGTGACATGCTCGGGTCAGGTGATCCGTGGCGTGCGACGGAGCGGCCATCGGGTCGACAGGCCTAGTCGTGGGTCGATCCTGTTCGTCCACGACGTCGGGTCGGATCTCGACGAGTTCGCAACCTTGCCCGAGGCCCTCGCGGGGCTGGGCTTCGACACCGTCGCTGTTGATCTGCCCGGTCATGGACTGTCCGATGGTGACGAGTTCGATCCCGGGCAGTGCCATGCGATCGTGGCCGAGGTCGTGTTCAAGTTGGCGGCGCAATCGGTCGTCGGCTTCATCGGTTCCGGGAGGACGGCAACCGTGGGGGCAGCGCTCGGTGCCCCACACAGAGTTACGGCCCAGTTGCTGCTCAATCCAGTGCTCGACCCGGCGATCGTGGCCGACATGCCGCGAGTCCACGCAGTGCGAATGGTGGCGCACGGCGACGGGGTCAGCCTGGTCGGTACCGAGACGCAGAAGTTCTTCTCGTACCTGATCGGCGAGAAGCTGTTGCTGTTCAATGCGGCGATGACCCGCGGACCGGCCGCGTTCGGCGACGATCCGACCCTGCTGGCTCATGGCGAATTGTTCTTCAGCCGCTATTTGAAGCGTGCCAGTTGAGGAGGTCAACATGCCCAAGGTCGTCGATGGACATCTGCATCTGTTCCGGAAGGCCACCGCGGAGTACCCGCGAACCACGTATGACGTGATGGCCGAGGCCGAGCGCGAGGAGTTGGCCGAACGGTTGGTTGTGGCGATGGATGAAGCCGGGGTCGACCATGCCGTTGTCGTGCCTTTGTCGAAGGAAGATGGCTACCTCCGTGACGTTCTGGCAGCCTTCCCCGGCAGGTTCGCCGGGATCGGAATCTTCGACCACGACCGGCCCGACGACGTCCCCGCTCTCGAAGCCCGGCTGGCGGTCACCCCTTGGCAGGGCCTTCGGTTCTTCGGTCTTCGCGCCGTCGATGGGTCGACGCCTGACAGCATGAATTGCTTCCCGATCTTGCAGTGGATGGCAGATCGCGGCATGGTGGTCTGGTTCTACGGCGACCTGGTCCAGCTTCGCGCCCTCGATCGGGTGATGCATCGCCTTCCCGACCTGAAGGTCGTGCTCAACCACATGGCCTTCCTCCCTGACATCCACGCCGAGATGCGGATCGACGCCCATCGCCGACCACACTTCGATGTCGAGTTCCCTCCGCCGGGCTTGTTGGCAGTCGAGGCGTTGGCGGCGGACCGGGCCAACCTTCATGTGCACTTCTCGGGGCACTACGCGTTCAGCAAGCAGCCGTACCCCTATCGCGACCTCGCCGATGTTGCTGTCAGGTTGCACCGAGTATTTGGCGCCGACCGCATGTTGATGGCCTCGGACTGGCCGTGGATCGAGTTCGAACCAGGGTATGCCCAGGTACTCGGGTTGGTCGATCAGTTGCTGCCAAATCTGCCTACCGAAGAGCGTGATGCAATCCGGGGTACTACAGCGGTCAGCCTGTTCGGCTTCTAGGAGGCAACAGCCGGGTATCTTCCCCATTCGTTGATCGCTTCGGCCAGGCGGCTGATGCCGACCTTCAGGTCGTCGTCGCTGGCCGCTAACGAGATCCGCACGAAGTTGCTCGACCCCGGTCCGAATGCCGACCCGGGCACGATGGCGACGCGACGCTCGGTGATCATGCGCGAGACGAACTCGACATCCGACATTCCTGCACCGCTGATGTCGATCATCGTGTAGAACGCCCCGGTCGGCTTCGAGTAGGTAATGCCGTGGTCGTCGAGGATGCTCGTGACCAATGAGCATCTGCCGGCATAGGCGGCGCGCATCTCGGCCACGCATGTCTGGTCGCCGCGGATCGCGGCAATGGCCGCCTTCTGGGCAATCGAATTCACACAAGACGTCGTCGGTTCCTGGGCGCGCACGATATGCCGGACGATCTCCGGCGAACCGACCAGGTAGCCGACCCGCCAGCCGGTCATTGCATAGGTCTTGGAGAAGCTGAACACGCTGAGTACTCGCCCGTCGCCATCGAGCGGCTGCAGTGAGACAGGGGCTCGATCGAAGTAGATCTCGTCGTAGACCTCGTCGGAAACGACCCACAGGTCGTGGCGGCGAGCAACGTCGAGGATCTCACGAAGGCGCGGTTCCGGGATCATTGCACCGCTCGGGTTACCCGGTGAGTTGAGGATCAAGACTCTCGTCCGTGAGGTGATCTGGGCCTCGATGTCCTCGGCACTGGGCACCAGATCGTTCGACAGCCGTAACGGATAATAGACCGCTTTGGCTTGCAGGAGTTTGGTCATCTGAAAGTAGTTCGGCCAGCTTGGATCGGAGATCAGGATCTCGTCGCCGGGGTTCACCAGCGCCGCCAGCGAGGTGTACAACGAGGCGACGGCACCATTGGTGACGACTACATCCTCAGCCGTCGTGATGATGCCGTTGCGTTGGTGGAGCTTGTCGACCAATGCCTCGCGGAGATCGGCAATGCCCGCGTTTGGCGTATACCGGGTGAAGTTGGCCGACATCGCCTCGCTCGCCGCGTCCTTTATGTGCGAGGGCGTGGGAAAGCTCGGCTCGCCCACCTCGAGGCGGATGCAATCCGGATACTTGTTGGCCTCGTCGTAGACCACGCGGATTCCTGAACGCGGCAACTGCTGGATTGCGACAGATGGGGTTCGGGTGCTCATCACAGCCAACCACGCGGAAAGTGGCACGCCGCCTGATGGCCCGACTTCACATCGGCAAGGTCCGGCGCGACCGTGATGCAAATGTCTTTGCCCTCGCCGATCGGACAACGCGATCGGAATTGGCAGCCGCCGTGCACCGTCGTGTCGGTGGAGATGTCACCGCGCAGGAAGATGCGCGTCCGTTGGCGTTCGAGGTGGACGTCGGGGATCGGACTTGCCGATAGCAGTGCCTGGGTGTAGGGATGAGCGGGATCGCGGAAGATGCTGTTGGTATCGCCGAATTCGACGATCTTGCCGAGATACATCACTGCGATCTGGTCGGCGACGTGTTCTATGACGGCGAGGTCGTGCGACACGAACAGGTAGGTGAGATTCAACTGCTGTTGCAGGCCGATGATGAGGTTGAGGATCTGGGCCTGAACGGAAACGTCGAGGGCCGAAACCGGCTCGTCGAGGATGAGGGCCCTGGGTTCGAACGCCAGGGCCCGGGCAATGCCGACCCGTTGGCGTTGGCCTCCGGAGAACTCGTGCGGGTAACGATCTGCCATCTTCGGATCGAGGCCGACGAGGTCCATCAACTCGTTCACTCGTTGCTTTGCCTGTTTGCGGGTCATCCCAAGGTGCGTGGTGAGTGGCTCCGACACTGCTCGGTAGACCGACATGCGAGGGTTGAGCGAGCCGTAGGGGTCTTGGAACACCACTTGCAGTTGCTGACGAACCTTCTTCAGCTCGGACTTCGGCAGCGAGAGCAAATCTCTGGACGGGTTGCCGTCGCCGGCGCTGAGTCGAACCTGGCCCGATGTCGGTTCTATCAGTCGCAGGATGGCCTTGACGAGCGTCGTCTTGCCACAGCCCGACTCGCCGACGAGGCCGAGTGTTTGCCCCTGAGGGATATCGAGGGAGATTCCCTTCAAGACCTCGGTTCGCGAGCTCCTCGAGAAGGACAGGCCCGAACCGCGAACGTACGTGTGGTGTAGATCGCGGATGGACAACGCACTGGCCACAGTGCCGGCGGACGACGTGGTCAGGGTCACGATTCGGATGCTATAACTTGTGGATAGTCAGGGCAATGTTGGTCGCTGCTCGTGACGAGCGATGCGAGACGGAAGGGGATCTCGACATGAGTGAACAGTATCGAGGTGCGATGGGCGGCCTGAGAGATGCCGATCTCGAGGCGTTCCTCGCCTCCGATGCCTTGGCGCGCGTCGCCTGTCTACGCGCCGACGGATCACCATATGTCGTGCCGATGTGGCACCAGTGGGACGGAACGAGTTTCTGGTTCGTCGGTCGCGAGCGCTCGGAGTGGTGCAAAATGATGGAGGCCGATCCTCGTGTCGCGGTGGTCATCGACAAAGAGCACGGTCGTCCGGATTCGATCAGTGGCGAGATCGCGCAGATCCCGAAGGTGATGACATCGGGTCGAGTCGAGATCGTCGAGAGGCCGAACATTGGCGGCAAATGGGTTGAGATCGCCGCCAAGATGGCACTGCGGTACCTCGGAGACAACGGCCCGTCCTACCTAGAGTCCACGCTCAAGCAGCCTCGGTGGCTGATTCGTCTGACGCCCGACGAGATCAAGACCTGGAAAGGCGTCGGTTGGGCGAAGCGCTACTGGGTCGACTCCACTGGGGGACCATCGTTCGAAGAGGCACACGGCTTCACCAAGTAACTCAGCCGGAACTAAGGCTGGAAGTTGGATCTGAAAGCCGCCATCCCGTTGACCACGACTGCCCGATCCGTGGTCGCGAAGAACGACACACCTCGACGGCGATAGTCGGGAGCACGGCTGAAGTCGGCGATGGGTATGCCCACAGGGATTCCGTTGGCTTGTGCGGCCTCGATGACACGATCGAGGCCGGCTTCGATGTCGGGGTGCCCGTACTCGCCGGGTACGCCCCAGTCGACCGACAGATCGCTGAGCCCGACGAACAGACAGTTGAGGCCAGGTACCGCGGCGATGGCATCCACGGCGTCGACTCCCCTGCGCGTTTCAATCTGGACCACGCAGACGATGCCGTCGTTGGCGGCTGGTATGTAGTCCGCCAGCGTTGTGTTGACTCCCCATGCCATGTTGCGGGTGCCTGCGGCCCCGCGGGTTCCGTGCGGCGGGTATCGACAGGCGCGCGCCGCCACGGCGGCTTGTTCAGCCGATTGCACCTGGGGGAACACCACACCGCGTGCGCCTGTGTCGAGCGCTCGCGTGACCAGTGCTTGCTCGGTGGCGCCGATGCGCAGCAACGGGAAAGTGCCGGCGTACAACGCCGAAACGCACATTGCCGACAGACGTTCCCAGCCAACCGGAGTGTGCTCGGTGTCGAGGATGACGAAGTCGAGTTCGACTGCGCCGCAGATCTCGACTACCTCCGGTCCACCAACTTGGATGAACGTACCGAGCGTGACTTGGCCGGCGGACAGCTTGTTCTTGAACCGTCGGTCGGCGCGGATGTCGGGAAACGTCACGGTGTCGCCGAGCGGCGGGAATCCGCGTGCGGGTACTGATCGCAATTCATGGTGATGGCTCCTGTGTCTCGCTCATCGATTCGCGTGCGATGGTCGTTGGTGTTGTTGGTCGGGTGTCATCGCAAGAACTCGAGTATGGCGTCGATCGACTCGTCGGGTTGCTCGATGTAGTGCCCGTGGCCGCTGCCTTCGAAGACCTTCAGCGTTGCAGTCGGGATCAACTCGGCCACGCGCCGAGCGCCGACGCCGTTCGGACCTGTGTCGAGCGGGGTGAGCACATCGTGCGCCCCCACCATCACCAATGTCGGCGCGGTGAGGTTGGGGAGTGCATCGCCTACATCGGCATCTATCATGACCTGGCATGCGTCGATGAACACGGCGGTGTCAGCGTTCCGGCTTGCTGAGTCGACCATTCCCTCGACAAGGGTGTCCAGGCCGATCCGGTCGATGTAGTCGCGCGAGAACGCTTTGTTGACGAGCTCGTCGGCCAACTGTTGCGATCCAACGCCGAACGCCCGGGCGAGGTGCTGCCAGACGCGGAAATGCGCAACGCCCATGCCGTCGCACTTGGCAACCGCGCCGGCGCCGAGCAACAGCTTGTCAACTCGCTCCGGATGGGCGAGGGCGAAGGCGATGGCGACGAAGCTTCCCATGGATCCGCCGTGGATGTGGACGCGAGCTTTGCCCAGATAGTCGAGCAAGGAAGCCAGGTCGTCGCACCATACGTCGCTCGTGTAGGTCTGCTTCGGACGCGCGCTCAGTCCATAGCCACGGTGGTCGTAATTGAGCACCTCGAAGTGTCGGGCGAGATGCGGGGTAACGGTGTCGTACCCCTCGTGGGCGCTGACGGCACCTCCTATCTGCACGACGCACTCACCCGCGCCGACGATCTCGTACCAGAGGTTCGTGCCGTTTACGTCGGCAACGCCTTGCACGAGCGCGGGACCTTGGGGCGCGTTCAATGGGTGGTCCATCCGCCGTCGACGGCCAAGATCGAACCGGTGACGTAGCTGGATGCGTCACAGGCGAGAAAGAGGAGCGGTCCGGTGATCTCGGCGATCTCCGCCCATCGCTTGAGCGCGACCTCGTGCTCGATCACACGAACCGCATGCTCAGAGAACTGGTGGGTGACGTTCATGTCGGTGAGAAATGGGCCGGGGGCCAGCGCATTGACATTGATGGGGATCGAGGCCCATTCCATTGCCAGCGCCCTGGTCAGTTGGTGAACCGCTCCTTTAGCGGACGTGTACGCCGTTCGATTTGCTGCACCGACACTGCCGAACGTGGAACCGACATTGACGACTCTGGCGGCAGGCGACTTGGCGAGCAGCCGCCGAGCTGCGCGGCACATCAGCCAGGTGCCCGTCACGTTGACCGCGAGCGACCGCTCGAAGTCGGCGATCCGGAGCTCATCGATGGACCCCCGCAGATTGACTCCGGCATTGTTCACGAGAATGTCGAGACGACCGAAGGCCTGCTCGACCTCTACCACCACCCGCTCGCAGTCGGCTTCGAGGGACACGTCCCCCGCCACCCCGACGACTTCGGCACCCGTGCCGGCAGCGATCTCGGCGGCGCGTTGGGTGATCTCGGCGTCGGTCGTGCTGGTGATGACCACTCGACCGCCCGCCTCAGCCAGCGCTGTGGCCATTGCCAGTCCCAGCCCGCGCGAACCCCCGGTGACAAGGGCCACTCGGCCGCTGAGGTCGAACAGTTGCTGGACCGTCATCCAGGCTCGCTAATCGCCGGATCGGCTGAGCCCATGCGCCTCGTCGTAGGAGAGGCCCTTGTCGTTCTCAACCCAATACTTCTTTGCCCATCCGGTGCCCTCCCACGTCTTCAAGACCGTTGGCTCGACCTTGAACAGCCAGCGCGGCTGGTTGATCGAGGCGACGATGTATTCGGGGCCGTGCGGGCCTAGGTAGCGAAGGGCCATCAGCTTGGCGATCTCCACCCATTGTCCACCGACGTTCGGTCGTTCGACCACCTCGGCGAGGCCCTGCGCCCACACCTTCGGCATCTCGAACATCCGTCCGTTGGCCTCGTCTTTCACTGAACCCTCGTCGATCACCAGACCGACATGGGGTCGCTCGGCCAAGATGGCGGCGATCTCGGCCCGTTCGCGAAGCACGAACCAGAAGCTCGAGCCGTCCCAGTGGTACCAGGCGGGCACTACGTGTGGGAAGCCCTGCTCGTTGATTGCCGAGAGACGCGCTAAGGCTGCACCTTCGAGGTAGAAGTCTCTCCGACCTGGGGTCATCGCCCCGATCTTGCCGCGCCAATTTTCAGCCATTTGCTACCCCCGGAGACTCTGTTGATCGCTCTGTGGAGCGTGAAGAAAGTGCTTTGTGACGGTAACGACGACGGTTGGCGATGTCAACCGACAGTCGTCGGTCAGGTGTCGGGCACATCGTAGGTCTGAGCCGTCAACGCACCGTCGACCACAAGGTTGATTCCCGATACGTACTTGGCCTCGTCCGACGCGAGGTACAAGAACGCGTGGGCGATGTCGTCAACCGATGCCAACCTGTTCATGGGGACCACGGGGAACCCCTCGGTGCGCCACTTGTCCATCAACTCCTGGCTCGTGAGATCGACTGATTGTTGGGTGTCGGCGGGACCGGGGCTCACGCAGTTGGCGCGGATGTTGAACGGTGCGCACTCGACCGCGATCG
Source organism: Ilumatobacteraceae bacterium (assembly GCA_040006755.1). Taxonomy (GTDB): domain Bacteria; phylum Actinomycetota; class Acidimicrobiia; order Acidimicrobiales; family Ilumatobacteraceae; genus JAENVT01. The sequence goes on from JBDTWJ010000014.1 coordinate 16,022, forward strand.
CCTTGGCCAGTGCAATCAGCCCCGCCTTGGCGACTGCGTACGACGTGAACCCTCTGCCGTGACCGAGCGAACTGATCGACGAGGTGAACAAGATGACTCCGCCACCTGTGTTCTTCATCGCCCGGGCAGCCCGGTTGCCCAGCACGAAGTATGCATCGAGATCGACGGATATCACGTGTCGCCACGACTCAACCGTGATGTCGAGAAAGTGCTCGTCGGCCCACGCCGCCGCATTGCTGATCATCACGTCGAGCTTGGGATCGACGGCGAGCGCGCGATCGATCGCCTCGGCACAGTTCGACATATCGCTGAGGTCGCAGCAGATGCTCAGCGGTGTTGCCCCCGCAGCGGCTACTCGTTCGGCTGTGGTGTCAAGACGTTCCTGCAGCCTGTCGACCAGGTAGAGGTTCTTGGCGCCCTCGCTAGCGAACAGCTCGGCCGTGCGTTGGCCGAACCCGCTTCCGGCGCCGGTGATGAAGACGTTCTTGCCGGCGAACCGACCCATTGTTCAACCCCCTGAAGCCGCCCATTGACATCTCTCGGCCGTCGAGCCTTGACGGGCGATCGACCCGGAATACTATAGTAAATCGCACTTCGACGTCGTAGGGGGCCCGTCTGATGAGTGAGTTCAAGCAGTCTCGCTACTACGAGGAGGGCTCGGGCGCAGGCGGTCTCTCCGACGCCGAGATTCGACAGTTCCTCGGCAGTCCAGACAGCACGTGGCTGTTGAAGCTGTCGTACCTCGACGAGAACGGCTGGCCGATGTCGGTGCCACTCTGGTACCACTGGGACGGCGAGTCCTTCTACGTGGTAGGTCGCAAGCGATCGCAGTGGGTAGACCATCTGAAGCGCGACGGTCGCTGCGCCATCTGCGTCGAGGAGCCGGCTCACCCGCGCATCCGCAAGGTGCTCTCACAGTGTCGGGCAGAAGTCGTCGAAGGCCCGGCGCGCGGCGAAGGTTCGCAGTGGGTACCGATCGCCAACGCGATGGCGCTGCGCTATTCGGGTCCGACCGGCCCCGAACAACTCAAGGCGTCGTACGGTTGGGAGCGCTACCTCGTCAAGTTGGTGCCAACGAAGAAGCTCACCACCTGGCAGGGTGCCGATTGGTCGTTGCGATACTTCGAGCCGGGTCAGCGCCCCGACCTTGAAGCCAAAGCCAAGTAGGAGCGCTCATGCCTGACGTCGCCCGCGTGGTGCGTGACTATCGCCGTTCGGCGATCCGGGTGCTGTTCGACGAGGCGTCCCGCACCGAGGGGGCGCTGCGCCTCGAGGTCGGTGAGCCGAGCTTCGTCACGCCGAAGCACATCATCGATCAGGCCTTGCGGGCCGCCCGGCAAGGTCACACCGGGTACGGGCCCAACGGTGGATTGCTTTCTCTGCGCGAGCTGCTCAGCGAGAAGCTGTCACAGGTGAATGGCATGACTGCGGGTGTCGACGAGATCGTCGTCTGTCCGGGTGGCATGAATGCGCTGTACAACTCGTTCGCCGTGTTGATCGAGCCCGGCGATGAAGTGCTGCTGCCTACCCCGGGCTTTCCGAACATGGACGAGATGGTGCGGCTGCTCGGTGGTGTACCGCGGTTCTATCGGCTGCGGCCCGAGAACGGCTTCCTGCCCGATTTCGACGAGCTCGACTCGTTGATCTCCTCCAAAACCAAGGTGGTGTTCTCCAACTCGCCGTCGAACCCGACAGGCCGCGTCTATCCCGAGGCTGTCGTTCGCGGAGTCGTCGAGTTCGCCGATCGACACGATCTCTGGCTGATCAGCGATGAGGTTTACGACGAATTGGTCCTCGATCCTTCGGTCGTTCATGTGCCGGCGGCCCGGTTCGACACCGCTGGTCGGGTGATCTCGATCTTCAGCTTCTCGAAGGTATATGCGATGACTGGTTGGCGCGTTGGTTACGCGGTTGCTCGCGGCGACGTCCCGCAGTTGATGCGCTCGACTCAGGAACCACAGGTGTCGTGTCCCAGCACGATCTCGCAGAAGGCGGCCGAGGCCGCACTCACCGGGCCACGCCAACCGATCGACGCGATGCGCCACGCCTACGTCGAGCGGGCAACGTTGGCTGTGAAAACCGCCGAGGCTGCCGGGTTGCGTGCCTACGAGCCGCAGGGAACCATCTACATGTTGCTCGACGTCTCCGATTACGGAAGCGACGGCGGACTCGACTTTGCCCTCGAACTGCTGCGCCTTCAGCGAGTATCAGTCGCCCCGGGCAGCGTGTTCGGCCCGGGCGGTGTTGGCACGATTCGCGTGTCCTTGGCCGCCAGCGAGTCAACCATCGAAACCGGGATCAATCGGATTGCAGCGCATCTGCAAGAGTGGAGAAGGTGACGTGTTGTTCGACGGAATCGACGAGCGAGTCAAGACAGCTGCGCAGCGGCGTGTTGCGGCATTCGTCGCAGCCAAAGCCGACGAGATCTTCGAGTTCACCTGCGACCTGATCCGTACGCACTCGGTCAATCCCCCCGGCAACGAGGTTGCGGTCAGCAAGGTAATCACCGATCGCCTCGCCGCCTTGGGCATCGATGACTATTCGATCGCCGCGGGCGAACGGACGCGGCCCAACGTGATGGTGCACGTCACCGGCAGCTCGCCTGGGCCAACGCTGATGTTCTCGGGGCACATCGACACCAAACCGGCGGGGAACATGGACGAGTGGAAAACCGATCCGTGGACGCCGACGGTTCAAGGTGATCAACTGATCGGTCTCGGTTCCGGCGACATGAAGGGAGCCATTGCGGCGATGATCTACGCCGCTGCGGCACTCCACGGTCTAGGTGAGTTCCCCGGCAAGCTCTCGCTGGCCCTGACGGCCGACGAGGAGAACGGCTCGACGCTCGGCGCCAAGTGGTTGGCTGCCGAGGGGCACATCCAAGCCGACGTGTGCGTCATCGGCGAACCGGCTGGTGTGCACGAGGAGTGGGAGTCCATCCATCTCGTCTCGCGTGGGGCCGCGTTGTTCAAGGTGATCGTGCTCGGCACGCAGATGCACTCGTCGATCTCCGATCAGTTACCGGCGGTCAACGCGACGCTGAAGATGGCGGCGCTGGCACTGAAGATGCAGCGAGAGATGCGCGACTACCTGACCTTCGACGAACACCAGTACTGCCGGTTCGGCCCGACGGTGAACGTCGGCGTGATGGCTCAGGCTGGTGTGACCTATGGGGTCTTTCCCGGTCGAGCCGAGTTCGCCACCGACATTCGGACGGTTCCTGGCATGACTGAGGAACAGGTGAAGGCCGATGTGCAGCGGTTCCTCGACTCTGCCATGGCTGAGGATCCCGAGCTTGACGCCTCGCTCGATTGGTACTTGATGGTCGAGGCCACCGAGATCGATGCGAGCGACCGTATCGTTCAGTGCCTCGCCGACGCCTCGCAGCAAGTGTTGGGGCGCACGCCGCGGCTCGACGCCTTCCCCGGCGCGACCGATGCCGGCTTTATCCAGCGCGTTGCCGGTGTGCCTTGCATCGCGTCCTTCGGACCGGGGTTCTTGCCGCGTGCCCACAGCCCCAACGAAGCGATGCACAGAGATGGCCCGGCCCAAGCAGCGATGATCTATGCGTTGTCGGCTCTGGACTACCTCGGTTCATGAGCCCTCTCTCTCGTGCTGAGATCTGTGAGCGCTTCCGCGGCATGTACGTGCCGGCGGTCAGCGATGCGATGTTCGAGCTCGGCCTGCCCGAGCCGGTGCTGCCGAGCGAGTTGCGAGCTCTGTTCCCGGACAAATCGTTCGTCGGCATCGCCTTCACCCTCGAAGGTGCCGAGATCGTACCAGCGGTGTCGTGGGACGAAGGCAAGAAGCGCATCGCCTCGTACCTCCAAGTGTTCGAGAAGCTGACCCCGAACTCCGTGATCGTTTCGAAGAACACGGGCAACTTCGTTGGCCACTTTGGTGAACTCACGGGCAACTCGGCGATGAAGCACGGATGTGTCGGTGTTGTCCTCGACGGCAATCTCCGCGACACCGCCGGCTTACGCGAGATCGGGTTGCAGGTCTACTACCGCGACGTCAACCCGCGCAGCGGCATGGGCCGCTGGGAGATGACCTCGTTTCAGCAGCCGGTCACGATCGGTGAGGTCACGGTGCATCCCGGCGACCTGGTGATCGCCGATTTCGACGGGATCCTGGTGGTCCCCCAGGCCGACATCCCGGCGGTGCTGCACAGGGCCGAAGAGATCGTCGGGATCGAAAGCAACGTGCGCGACGACATGCGCCGTGGCATGAGCCCACTCGAAGGGCTGGCCAAACATGGGCACATCTGAGGCGCCGATCGCCGTGCAGGTCCCCCATTCGGGTCTGGCCGAGGAAGTTGTCGTCGTCGAGTGGATCTCAGAGGACAATGCGGACGTGACTATCGGCAGCGCGCTGGTGATCATCGAGTCCGAGAAAGCCCAGATCGAGATCGAGGCACCCGCTTCAGGCCGGCTGGAGATCCTCGTCTCGGCCTCTGACATCGAGGTGCCAGTGGGTACGACGATCGCTTGGATCTATCCGTGAGCGCAGCCTTTTCGCTGGCCGGTCTGCGGGCGCTGATCACCGGCTCAGAGAGCGGCTTGGGCCGGGCAATCGCTGCGGGGTTCGTCGAAGCCGGCGCGGACGTCGTCGGCGCGGACATCAGTGTTGACCGCGCCGAATCGGGTTCGTCGGTGGCCGGCGTCCATCGACTGCGACTCGACCTGTGTGATCGAGCCGACATAGCCGCGACCGTCGAGCGGGCGGTCTCCATGCTCGGGACCATCGACGTCTGCGTCAACTGTGCCGGCATCGGCGGACGCTCGCCCGCAACTGACTATCCCGACGAACTGTGGGACCGCGTGCTGGCGACGAACCTGACCGGTTCATTCACCGTTGCCAGGCTGGTGGGCGCACACATGGTCGCGCATGGCTCGGGTTCAATCGTCAACATCGCCTCGATTGGCGGCATGGTCGGCTATCCGGGCAGCGTCGGCTACCAGGCCAGCAAGGGTGCGATCGTGCAGATGACAAAGACGTTGGCGGTCGAGTGGGGACCGCACAATGTGCGTGTCAACGCCATCGCGCCCGGTCACATCGCCACCGAGCTGGTGAGGAAACAGTGGGAAGTCGAGCCCCAGCTCAAGGACTTCTTCTTGTCGCGCACACCCCTTGGACGGCTGGGCGATCCTGTCGACGTCGCCAACGCCGCGGTGTTCTTGGCATCCGATGCGGCGCGGATGATCACTGGTCACGTGCTCGTCGTCGACGGCGGCTACACCAGCCACTGAAGGGAGCCACTGTGACGTTTATCGATCGTGAGCTGGCGCGGGACTTGCTCCGCCGCATGCAGACAATCCGCGCCTTCGAAACGCGGGTGGAGGACCTGTTCAAAGCCGGCGAACTGCCGGGGTTCGTCCACTCGAGCGCCGGGCAAGAGGCGATTGCCGTCGGTGTATGCCATCACCTGACCAGGACCGACTACATCACGTCGACGCACCGCGGTCACGGGCACGCCATTGCCAAGGGCATCTCGCTGGACGCGATCTTCGCCGAGCTGTACGGCAAAGAGGCCGGCGCCTGCCACGGTCGCGGCGGCTCGATGCACGTCGCCGACTTCTCGATCGGCATGTTGGGGGCCAACGGCATCGTCGGCGGTGGTTTTGGAATCGCCACCGGTGCGGCGTTGGCGATCAAGTATCAGCGACGCGGCGAGGTCGCCGTCTGCTTCTTCGGTGATGGCGCGGCCAACAAAGGAACATTTCACGAGGCGCTGAACTTCGCTGGTGTGCACGAATTGCCGGTCGTGTTCGTATGCGAGAACAACCGCTACGCGCAGTTCACGTCGGCGTCGCGTACCACTGCTGTGACCGATATCGCGGTGCGTGCCGGTTCGTATGGGATCGCCGGTGACTCGATCGACGGCAACGACCTGGTGACGGTCATCGAATCGGCCGGCCAGGCGATCGAGCGGGCCAAAAATGGCGGTGGCGCAACGCTCATCAACATGTTGACCTACCGGCACAGTGGACACTTCGTCGGTGACGCCGAGCAGTACCGCAGCCGCGACGAGGTGGAGGCGAGCAAGGAGTTGCAGGATCCGATAGTCCGCTTCGTTCAACGGATGATGGATGTCGGTGTGCTGACAGAGGCAGAAGTCGATGAGATCGAAGCGGCAGTGGGGGTGCAGATCGATGCAGCCAACGACTTCGCCGTCGCCGCGCCGTACCCCGAACCGGCCGATGCGTTGCGCCACGTGTGGACCGTGGGGAGCCCGCAATGACCACCAAGCGGATGACCTTCGGGCAAGCGACGCTGGAGGCCATGCAGTTCGCCATGGACGAGGACCCAAACGTGATCGTCGTAGGTGAGGACATCAGCTGGGGTGGCAACTTCGGCCAGTTCCGCGGCTTGATCGATCGCTATGGCGAGAGTCGCGTCGTCGACATGCCCATCTCGGAGTCGCTGATCGTGGCCTTGTCAGTTGGGGCGGCGGTGGCCGGGTTGAAGGTGGTGGCATCGATGAGCTTCGTCGAGTTCACCCTTGGGGCGATGGACGAGATCGTCAACCAGGCGTCCAAGTTCCGGTACATGTTCGGCGGCCAGACATCGGTGCCTATCGTCTTGCGCGCATCCGACGGGATCAGGGGTTCATCAGGCTCGCAGCACTCGTCGAGCCTGGAAGGGTTGTTCTGCAACATCCCCGGCCTGAAGGTGGTGGCGCCGTCGAACGGCAACGACGCCAAGGGCTTGCTCCGCGCGGCTATTGCCGATCCGGACCCGGTCGTGTACCTGGAACACAAGAAGATCACCGGCCAGCGCGCCGCCGTGATCGAGGGCGATTTTTTCGTTCCACTGGGCAGCGCCACCGTGGCTCGCGAAGGTGCCGATATCAGTGTGGTGACCTACTCGAACATGGTCAACATCGCCCTCGAAGCCGCGACCGTGCTGGAGGACGAGGCCATCTCGGTCGAGGTCATCGATTTGCGCAGCCTTGTCCCGCTCGATGTCGACACGATCGCAATGTCGGCGCGAAAGACCGGCATCGTGCTGGCGGCCCATGAGAGTTGGACGTTCGGTGGGTTCGGAGCCGAGATCCTTGCCCAGGTGCGCGAGGCCCTTCCGGAGCAGCCGGAGCTCTGTACCCATCGCTTGGGTGCCCGGTCGGCCCCCATTCCGTTCAGCCCGGCGCTGGAGCCGGCCGTGGTTCCTGGCATCTCCGACCTGATTGCCGAGATCCGGCGAATTGTGGGGCGCTGATGTTCAGCCGTTGGCGGCGAGCCAATCGAGCGTGAACCGGTTCCACTCGTCTGGCATTTCGGTGAAGGCGATATGGCTCGACTGATGACCGGTGAAGATGTGCAACGATGCTCCCGGGATGCGCCGATGTACTTCTCGGCCGTAGCGGGTGGGCACTTGCCAGTCGACCTCGCCCGAGGTGACCAGAGTCGGAACCGAAATCGACCCCAACCGGTCGAGCGTGTCGTGATGCTTGTCGGCGCGGAAGTGGCCAAGGATCCCGTGCTGCGACGGTGGATGCGGGTTCTCGAGGATGAACTCTCGCTCGTAGGCCTCGCAATCGGCGCGTCGCTCGTTGACGAAGTTTGGACTGGCCACCCACATCATCGCCAGTCGGATGTACATCGCCATGTCACCGGCGAGCACGGGCACTTCCATCGAGTCGATCATCCGGCAGAACCATTCATCGGAGAACCCCCACGTGCAGTGCAGCTGCAGCGTTCGGACCAGGTCGGGGTGATTGATGGTCAACTCCTGGGCGGTGGCCGAGCCAAGTGACAAGCCCGAGACGTGTGCCGGCCCGCAGTCAAGGCTGTCGAGCAGGGCAGCGGCGTCGTCGGCAAGCGTACGCATGGTGTACTGCCGGGGGTCAATGGTATGGGTCGACTGGCCCGTGCCGCGTGCGTCGTAGGTGATGACCGTGTGCTGATCGCGGTAGGCCTCGACCTGGGTGGCCCATGCGTCATGGCTGGCAGCGGTGCCCATGATCAACAGCAGCGGGGGACCGGCGCCGTCGACTTCGTAGTACATGTCCATCCCGGTGGGCAACGTGGTGAAGGGCATGGCTGCGCTCGATCCTTCGATGGTGAATGGTCAGGTCGCGACGAGGTGAGCCACTCCGGCACCGCCGATGGTGGTGACGTGTTCGATCGGCTCGCGGATGAGGCTGACGGTGGTCTCGAGGTGGGCCTTCAGGGCGTCGGCAGCGCCGTTGTGATCGCCACGGCGGAGTTTGTTGACCACCCTGCGGTGCTCGGCATCGGATGCGTCCTGCCGATAGTTCAATGACAGCCGTTGGTAGCGGGCCGAATGCAACCACAGCTCTTTGATCAATTTCATCCGCCGTGGGGAGTTGGACTTTCGGTAGATTGAGAAGTGCAGCTCGCGGTTCAATGCCACGAGATCGTGGTTGTCTCCTCGTTCGTGGCCGAGGCGCGAGCGCTCGAGCAGATCGTCGAGGTGGGCGATTTCGGCTTTGGTGAACCGATCGGCGCGGCGCACCGCCTCGCACTCGAGTTCGATGCGAATCGAATACAGGTCCTCGAGGTCAGCCATCGACAACGGAGTCACCCAAGCGCCGCGGTTGTGGACGAAGTTGACGAAGCCTTCAGATTCGAGCACGCGCAAGGCTTCACGCACAGGGATGAAGCTCGTGCCGCAGACGTCGGCGATCTGCTTGGGCAACAGCTTTGCGTTCGGCGGGAAGTACCCGCTGATGATGCCCTCGCGGACGTGGTTGAGAACTTGCTCGACACTGCTGTCCTCGATGACTGGATCACGTCGTTCCATAATGTTTGAGCCGCTCGGTGGGCGTCGAAGCCTATCCGAATTCGGGGCACCTCCGGCGTGACCACGGAGTCTCGCGCTCATAGGCAGCCGCGATGCGCAGCGCCAGATGGTCGTGTCCGGGGCGCGTCGCGATCTGCAGGCCGACGGGCAACCCGGCCCGGTCGAACCCGCACGGCACGCTGATCGCCGGTTGTCCGGACAGGTTGAACGGCGCGGTAGTGCGAACGTATGACACGGATATGTGCTCTGACAGGTCTCCGTAGGTGTGTTCGGACAGAGCCTTCGGCGACGCGGTAGCCGGTAACGTCGGCGAGACGAATGCGTCGAGATGGTGTTCGTTCATGACGCGAGCCATCGCCTTGGCGATCTGGACACGCGCTGCGCTGGCGCGGCGGAAGATCCGGGAGGGAATGACGGCTCCGGCGATGAGCAACGTGCGGATCGACGGATCGATGTCGAGCGGGCGTTCACGCACCGAATGACGGTGGTACTCGAAGGCCTCGAGCGGGATGATGCCGAACTCGGCTGCCAGCGTGTGTTGTAACGCGGGAATGGTGACGTTGACGCACTCAGCGTCGAGGGTCCTGAGCACCTCGAGCGCCTGACCGAATGAGGTCTCGACATCAGGCTGCATCGGTGCGAATGGGAAGTCGGTGAGCACACCGAACCGAAGGCCCTGGATGCCCCCATCGAGCCCTTTGCCGTAGTCGGTGCCATCGGCGGTCAGCACGGTCATCGCATGGGCGCAATCGGCAACGGTTGCACCCAACGGACCGAGGTGATCGAGTGACAACGACAGCGGTTGCACACCGGTGACAGGCACGAGGCCGTAGGTCGGCTTGAGCCCGACGGTCCCGCACAACGCGGCAGGGATACGGATCGAACCACCGGTGTCCGATCCCAACCCGATCGGAACGAGTCCTGCAGCAACGGCCGCACCCGATCCCCCGCTGGAGCCCCCTGGCACATGGTCGATGTTCCATGGATTCGACGTCGGTGGTGTGACGACCCCACAGGCAAGCTCGTGGGGCGCGGTCTTTCCGGCGATCAATGCGCCTGCACTGCGGAGGCGGGTGATGACGGTGGCATCGGTGCCGACAGGGTCGGTGGGATAGAGAGGTGACCCGCAACGCGTCGCGTATCCGGCGACGTCGATGATGTCTTTCACCCCCACCGGGATGCCGTGCAGTGGCCCGCGGTCGAAGCCAACCCTGAACTCGAGGTCGGATTGTTCGGCTTCGGCGAGCAGTCGTGGGGGGTCGACGGCGACGAAGCTGTGCAATCGTTCGTCGATGTCTGCCTGACGGGCAACGAATTCGGTGGCGAGTTGCATCGCAGTGACCACACCCGAACGCAGGGCAGTGCCAAGCTCGGAGACTGTGCGCATCAACGCGGGTCTCGCGGATCGAACAACCCATCGACGGCTGGGTCGTCGCTTCCGACCAGCGCATCGAGCCCAGCATCGATCTCGATCCGCTCTGCGTAGTCGGCGGTGATGGCAACGAGATCGAACGCCGGGCCTCGCAACCCGTGCTCGTCAAGTCTGACGGCAACGATTTCTGCGTCGGGGGAGTCAGTCATCGTCGAGCACCGCGACGATGTCGACTTCCATCTTCAGCCCCGGCAACCCTAAAGCGGCGGCCTGCACGGCCGTGACTGCCGGCATCCGGTCGGGGGCAAACAGTTGCCTGCGGACTGCGATCTCGTCGGGTAGCTCGCGTATGTCCTGGAGGAAGTAGGTGATCTTGACGACATTGGCGAGCGTTGCGCCCGAGGGGGCCAGCGCCGCTGCGATGTTGCGCCACACCTGCCTGGCCTGCTCGGCGACCGTGCTACCGACGATCTGCATTTGCTCGTCAAGGGCAACCTGACCGGCCAGGTAGATGGTGCGTCCGGCGCGTACCGAATAGGAGTACGGCTCTGGCGGATCGCACAGCCCGGGCACTTTCGACTGGAAGTCGCGCACCAAGAAAATATAGCAAGTCGCGTTTGTGTGTCGTACAGCCGCAGACCTGCGTGTCACACTTGTCGTCGATGTCCAGCGAACGTGTACTGGTGACCGGAGCCAACGGCTGCCTCGGAGCCTGGGTCGTTAAACGTCTCCTCGATGACGGCGCCGATGTGGTGGCGGCCGACGTCGGAACGGCCGAACATCGGTTGCGCGCCGTGGTCGACGCGGCAACACTCCAGCGGGTCGCGCGGTGCCGAGTTGACATCGCCGATCGAGCCGCCGTACATCAGCTCGTTGGCGAGGGAGGATTCACCGGAATGATCCATCTCGCTGCCCTGCAGGTTCCTTTCTGCCGCGCCGATCCGACCCTCGGAGCTCAGGTCAACGTGGTCGGGACGGTCAACTTGATGGAGGCTTACCTTGCCGCAGGTACCCTCCGCGGGCCGTTCGTGTTCGCCAGCTCCGTTGCCGCCTACGACCCCGAAGACACCGGCGAGAGCAATCCCGGGGGGCGGCCTCGCACTCTGTACGGCGTCTACAAGCTGGCCACCGAACATGCCGCGGCGGTGTATGCCGACGAACGTGGCTTGACCAGCATTGGGTTGCGGCCACACGTGGTCTATGGCATCGGTCGCGACCAGGGCATGACATCCAGCCCGACGGTCGCGATGCTGCGTGCTGCCGCCGGCAAGGGGTCGTCGATCAGCTATTCCGGCGCCAGCCAGCTGCAATACACCGACGACGTCGCCCGGATGTTCATCGCCGCGTCTCGTGCCGTCGTCGACGGCGCACATCTGTACAACGTTGGAGGTGAGTCGGTCGACATGACCGAGGTCGTCGCGGCCATCGAGCTCGCCGCTCCCGATGTCTCTGGACGCGTCGCCATAGATGGCTCACCGCTGCCTTTTCCCGCAGCTCCCAGCGAGGCCGGTCTCGTCGATGCCGTCGGGTCCATCACCCGCACCTCGCTGGTTGACGGGGTTGCGGCTACGATTGACGGGTTCAGGCATCTGTTAGATGCGCAACTCGTCAAAATTCCCTAGTCAGCCGCGATGACGGGCCCCCGACTGGTCACGTGTGGCGAGGCGATGATCCGACTCAGCACACCCACCGGACACTTGTTGCGTAACACGCCCGTGCTGAATGTTCATGTTGGTGGCTCCGAGCTGAACGCCGCAATCGTGGCGGCCCAATTAGGAGTGGACGCGTGCTGGATCTCATCGCTACCAGAAGGTCCGCTCGGCGAGCGGATCGTCGATCATGCGCGTACCTTCGGCGTCGAGGTGGTCGCTGCATCGAGCAACGACCGAGTTGGGCTCTACTTCGTCGAGATCGGGCCGGCACCAAGGGATAGCGAGGTTTACTACGACCGGCAACGGTCGTCGTTCAGCACCTCGACCGCCGACCAGCTCGTCGAGCTGGCGCTTGAGCACCCGACTGACGCTGTGCTGGCCTCGGGGATCACCCTGGCGCTCGGCGGGGGACCAGCGCGGTTCGCCACTCGACTGCTGGAGCGAACGGGCACCCTTGTCCGTTTCTTCGAGGTCAACCATCGCAGCAAACTGTGGGGCGCGGCCGAGGCGAGGCCCGCCATCGAGAAGGTGCTGCCGAACGTCGACATCTTGATCGCGTCGGCGCACGACTTGTCGGGGCTGCTCGATCTGGGCGATGACATTGTTGTCGCGGCCCGGCGTGCACAGGAGCGCTGGGGTATCCAGACTGTCGTGGTCTCCGGACGGTCGGGAGGTGTCGGTGAAGTCGGGGTCAACGAGATAACCGTCATTGCCGGCGACGTCGTCGCTGCAGCGAGTGCCCAAGGGTTGGTCATCGATCCCGTCGGCGCCGGTGACGCGTCGACAGGCGCGTACATCGCCACCTGGCTTCGAACCGGATCTCATCAGGCGTCGGCAGAGCAGGCGGCGCGCGCAGCTGCGCTGAAACAGACCTGCGTCGGCGACGCATTGGTGCTGGACGTTGGGTCGCTCGACGGAGCCGTTAGGCCAAGGATTCGTCGATGACAGACCGACGGTTTGAACAGGCGCTCTTGCAATGTCCGGTGATTGCCATCATCCGCGACCGCGCCGCTGCACGCAATCTCGTCGAGGTGATCGAGGCACTGATCGACGGTGGGATCCGGGCGGTCGAAGTGACGGCCGATACCCAGGGCCTGACGATCTCGAAGCCTGGTTTGAGGCGGGGGCTGTCGCCACCGGGCTCGGGGACTGCTCGTGATTGGATCAGCCGTCGAGATCGCTTCGCGGAGTCGCCGAGTTGTGGCTCAGTTCGCGCTACGCGTCAGACCACGGAGGGAACTGCACTCTCCGACCGTTCCTATACGGGTGACGGTGGACCGGTTGCCGGTCCCTTGCAACGCAATCGGTTGCGTGGTAGGTAGTCCTGAGGCCGGGCACTGTCAGCAGAATCGGCAGAATCAACAGAGGGAGTGGACATGATCAAACTCATAGGCACCGCATACAAGCGCGACGACTTCTCGACCCAGGAGTTCTTCGACTATTGGCGGGACACCCACGCCAAGATCTCTGCGGGCAGCGGCCCACTACGTGGCTATGTGGTCTCCGAAGTGCTGCGCAAGCTTGACAACCCGAACAATCCGGATGAGGGCCCCGGTGCGGTCCAGGTTGACGGCTTTGTCGAGCAGTGGTGGGATGACGAGGAATCAATGAATCGTGCCCACAAGACGGACCAGGAGGCGGGTGCCTGGGAGGACGTGTTGAACTACGCCAAGCCCAACGGCACATTCTGGATCGTGAAGGAACACATCTACATACCGCCGCCGATTACAGGACCCGGCTCCCTCAGCAACAACGCCTGGATTGCGTGAGCCCTACAGGAGTTCACTCAGGAGGTGCAGCCATACACCGGTTGACGAGAGACAGAACCAGTTTCTACTTCGACCCCGCCTCGACAGCCGTGCTGACGGTCGCGTCGGGCGACACCGTGTTGGTCGAAACACAGGATGCTCACTGCGGGACTATCACCGGCTCCGACGTTGTCTACGCGACGCTCTCCGAGGTCTTGGAACGGATCGGCGGCGCCAACCCGGTGACCGGTCCCATCGCCGTCGACGGCGTCGCGCCAGGTGATCTTCTGGCGATCGAGCTCCTTGACGTGATTGGCGCGCCCGTGACGGGCTTCGGCTACATGAACACCACGTCAACACTCCACCCTGCGTTCAACGCCGAGACGACGATCTGCCGCCGGTACGGCGATGTGGTGGAGATCCCTACTCATCGCGGTCCCGTGCGCATCCCCTACCGGCCGTTCGTCGGAACGTTGGGTGTGGCTCCCGCAGACGCGGCGGTGGCGTCGTTTCTCCAACGCAACGACATTCTCGGGAACGTCGATCTTCCCGAGCTTTGCTCCGGGTCCACCGTGGTGCTGAGGGCCAATGTCGTCGGCGGGATGCTCTCCCTGGGCGATGCACACCTCGCCCAGGGAGATGCGGAGATTCACCGATCGGCGGTCGAAACGCAGGCCGACGTCACCCTTCGAATCACCAACCTCGGTGCCGAGGCCATTGCGTACCCCGGCCTCCCTCAGATCAACACGCTGCAAACACTGGGCAGTGTCGCCCCCGGACCGGGCCATCTCGAAGATCTCGTGCGCGCCGCGTACGACGACCTCGCGGCCCGAATGAGGGACGGCTACGGTTTCACCCTTGCGGAGGCCTTTCGGCTGCTCGGCGCCGTCGGAACCGTGCGGATCGGCCAGGTGGTCCCACCGGTCTACTCGGCCATGGCCAAAATCGAGCGACGCTTCCTAGTTTTCGATTGATTCACTGTCGCCCAGCTACCGGAGTCGCGTCCCGAACCTGTCACACGCCTACCGGAGCCACAGCGTCAAGCATGAACCGAAACTGCACAAGAGCGAACGAAAACTGCCTGCCTGGTAGACGGCTTTCCACATGCTCAGGACACATTCGTGTTGACCCCTGTTCCCCTTTGGTTACCGCTGCGTTGGTACATGGATGGTACATATTTCGCGCTGCAGGGCGGCCAGGTCGAGGAGCCGCCACATGCACGGGGAAACGGCCACACAACGCCGGCCGCCACAGGCGAACCAACAACGGATGGTCATCAGGACGCTGCGGGCTGGTCGGTTTGGATTGCACGCACGACGTCGCTGATCGCCGTGACGGACGGTTGGAACATCAGCTCGTCGTCGATCAGCCCCTCGTGTGTCGCATCCGCGACTCGGTGTTGGCTGTTGGTCGATAGGGCGGTGAGTCGATCTTGCGCGTCGGACCAACCCGTGATTTGCTCGAGTGATTCGGTCGTTGTAACGACGACGAGCGGCTTGCTGTGGAGCGAGGTAAGGGTCTGGGCCTGGTCGAGCACCTCGCGATACGCGGACTGTTCGTCGCGCATGTTGCGCATGCCGCGCGGGCTGGAGGCGAACGCCTGAGCCTGTGATGCGGCAGGCTCCGGAAGGCTTGACCACGCGGACCCCGGCAGGACCTGCGTGACGCCGAGCCGGGCGAGGCTGGGGAGCACACCGAGCCCGCGGCGCATCATCGACTGTTCAGTCGCGAAGTCCGGCAGCGCCGTGAAGGCGTAAGGGCTCATTGAGTCCAGCAGCACCATGCCGGCGACCTCGTCGGGGTACTGGGCGGCGTAGGTCATTGCGTAGGCGCCGCCGGCGGAGTGCCCGACGAGCAGGTACGGGCCGGGTTCGCCTGAGCGCGCAAGCAGGGCGTGCAGATCGGCCGCGATGGCCAGGCCGTCTTGCGGGGCGCTGACGTCATCGCTCCAGCCCTGACCAGCGCGGTCGTATGCGCAGACGCGTGTGGTGCGGCTCACCTCCGCGGTGATGCGAGTCCACGTGAGCGATGTCGCCCCCAGCCCGTTCTCGAGCACGACGGTGGGGCTGCCGGTGCCGGAGCAGTTGATGTGCAGGCGGTGACCGCCGATGTCGTAGAGCGTGCCGGGTGCGGGGTAGGCATCCCGATCGTGTGCCCGGGTGGCTGTCTCATACATCCCGCCGACCGAGCCAACGGCCAGCGAGGCCACGACCGGGTAGATCAGCCAACGCGCTCGGCCCTTGAGGTTGCGGCGAAGTTGGACGACCATCCACACGGCGAGCGCGATCACGGCCATTGGCCACACCCAACCGGCGTAGTTAAGCATTCGATCATCGGGCTGAGCGACGAGCAGCGTCACGCCGGCGACCGCCATGAAGGCTGCCGGCACCAGCGCCCAGCGCTGCGGCTGGCTCGTGAAGCGACTGGACAGCAGTGCGAGTGTTGTCCAGCCGCCGGCGAACGCGAACAGAGCCGCGCCCGAGATGACGTGTTCGGATGCGCCTGCGAAGACGCCGAGTGTGAGGACGAGCGCACCGATCAGCCCCGTGGCTATTGAGCCGCCGACGACCCGCCAGATGGGTTCGCGGGGCGGCTTGACTGTCTCGTCGGACGATTGGCTGGTGGTCACTTCGTGCATGGTGTTGATGGTGTTCACGGTCTGTCTCCAGTGGTGTTGGTCATTGGTTGGTCGAGGGAATCCAGGTTGTGCGCAGGCCTGTGGGGATCTCACGGGGAATGCGGACCTGTGCGAGTGCCGGTTGACGGACGTCGAGTGCATCGAGGACGAGAAGTTCGGTACGGTCGCCCGTGACGGGGTGGACGAGTCCAAGAATCCAGCCCCGATCGGCTTCAGCTCGTCGGGCGGAATCGGCCACCCTCACGAGATCGGCCGGATGGTGGGGTGCCACGTGGTGGCGGGCGATGCTTGCGGTGCTGAGGTCGTGCTGCTCGAAGGTTCCTTCGCCAACGGTCCAGAGGAACTGGGGGGTTCCGTCGACTGGACCGTCGCTGACGCAGGCGAATTGATGCGGCGTCGCGTCGAGCAGTTCCCGATGAACGACTCGCGAACGGCCGTCGATAGTCCATCGCTCCAGCTTCGGTGTGATGGCGAGGGCGACGACGGTCTCATCGAGGTCGGCGGCGTGAACGAGGGCTGCACCGGCGACACCGGTTGCGATCCACGAGATGCGTGCATCAACGTGATGCGCAGTGACGCCGACGAAACCATCGGCGACGAACACGACGCCGTCGCGGGTGACTGCGAGATCCGTCACCTCGCTCGGCGCGTCGACGATTGAGCGGGTGCGACGTGTGAGTGCACCGGCCGATACCGCGACGTGCGCCTGGGTCCCGACCTCATCCACGGCCAGGACGTGCAGCTCGTCGACCACCGAGCGGCGCCTCGCGTGCGCGGTGAGCCCGCGGGACTGTCCGGCGAGGTCGACGGCGCGAAGGATCTCGAGGTCGCGTCCCAGCTCATGCGCGACCGACCCATTCCCGATGATCAGGATCGAGCCGCCAAAGGCGACGATCGCGTCGCCGGTGGCGTCGGAATGGACACGACGGCACCGGTACGAGGGAGCACGCCGCGGGTGCAGGTGAACTTCGTGAACGATTCCGTCACGGATGCCCAGTAACCGGCCGGACAACCCGGCTGGAACGGCGCCTCGCACGATCAGATTGGTCAGCGCGGCAGGTACGACGACCTCGCCGTGCTTCGACGAGAGGAGCGAGGGATCGATCGGCGAGACCATTGCCTCATAGTCGACCTAAGGCCACTGAGAGCACATCGGGTGAGCCCCCTCAGATTGAAGTGCCCTCTCAGGCCATGCCGAGCCGTTGGGCAACAGCGGCCGCGTCGACGCGGCTGTTGACGCCGAGCTTGCGCAAGATGTTCGACACGTGGACGCTCGCCGTCTTGTCGGACACGTAGAGCTCGTCGCCGATCTGGCGATTGGTACGCCCAGCGGCCACCAGGGTCAGCACCTCAGCTTCGCGAGCGGTGAGCCCGAGGTTGTGCGCGGAGGTTTCGTCGATCGTCACCCGGGTTGGCGCGTCCACGCTGACTCGGGTGCGACGCGACACCGCGTCGATCTCTGCCAGTAGGGGAGCGGCACGCAGTTCGGATGCGATCGAGTGTGCTTCCCGAAGCGACGATGCGGCGCGATCTGCCGAGCCCGCCGATGCGGCCGCTTCTGCCACACGCAGCAGCGCCGTCGCAGTCGCCCATCGATCTCCGAGATCCGCCCATCTCCCCGCAGCAATAGTCCAGGCGTCGACGTTTGATGTGGTGAGGCGGGTCAGGCTGGCGGTCGCGTGGGCAAGGTGGGCTGCGGTGTCTCTTGGAACGTCGTGGGCGCCGAGCGCGGCGGCCGTTCGGACAACATCGATTCGGGCCTGCAGGTGGGAGACCGTTGCGGGGACGTCGACCGGTTCGCGCCGGGCAATCTGGTCCAGGGTCCGCTCGACCGTTGCAGCGACGCTGAACATCGCAAACCGCGCCGCCCACAGCACCGCCGTCGTCCCCGCCGACTCCCACCCTCGCTCGGCCGCTCGAGCCGCTTTGTCCCAGTTTCCGAGCGCAAGGTGGACATCAGCCGTGGTGGCATCGAGCACGAATTGGTGCCACCCGTCAATCGGTAGCGCGCACGCCTCGGCGAGCCGGTTGAGCGCACGGTCGGTCTCACCCAGTCGAGCCGCCAGCATTGCCTGCGCCCTGGCCAACCGGAGCAGACCAACCGGCAACGTGGTGTCTGCGGGATGGCGGGCGATGTTCGCGGCGGCCTCCGGCCAGCGGCCGAGACGAACGAGCGCCTCCGCGGCGAGGGAGTCGAAGTAGCAACCGAACCCTTGGTCGAGGCCGGTCAGATGTCCGTCCGCCACTGCGTCGAGCGCGGCGTTGGCCGCGCTCTGATACCGGCCCGCGTCCATGAGCGCGACACAGAGGTAGAGGTTGGCCAAGCCGCGAGCGTGTGCGCTGTTCGCGGCTGCCACGGACTGCACGCAAAGCTCGACCGCCGCGTCGGGGTCACCCTGGTCGCTGCGGGCGATGCCGAGCACACGTTGGGCCATTGCCCACGCAGCAGGATTGTCGACGGCCGCTGCGACGATGTGGAGGGCCTTGTTGGACCACCGTTCGGCAGTTGTGTGGTCGGCGGCCATCATCGCGGCTTGCCCGAGCCCGGCGAACACGAGCGCTGCTTCGGCGCCGTCGTCGGCTGACAGCAGGTCGGCGGCCAGCTCGAACTCGACGCGGCTGGCGTCGAGCTTCCCAGTCGACCAGAGGTACCGGCCGAGTCGCTCGTGGCCCCATGCCGCGCCCAGCGGCGGTGGCCCGATCTCGAAGGCGGCGCGGGCAAGTTCCACCGCACGAGCGTTGCCGACCGTGGACGAGGCGACCTCCGCTGCCTGCCACAAACGGTCGCTACGGCTCTGGGTTTCCGCGTGTTCACCGACCGTGTCCCACAATTCAAACGCACGCTCGAGATGGGCGAACGCGGCACCGGGCGCGACAGTTTCGGCCGCGTCGGCTGCAGCCAACAAGGCGGTGAATGCCCCCTCGGAGTCGCCGGCACGGTCGAGGTGGAACGCGAGCTCGCCGGCCCGGTCAACCCTGCTCAGCACATCCACGGGCTGCTCTCGCAGCGCAGCCGCGACCGCGCGGTGAAAGCGCGTCCGTTGGGGCGGTAGTAGGTCGGCGTAAGCGACCTCACCCAGGAGAGGGTGTCGGAACCGATACGCGTCGTTGTCGACAACAAGCAACCGTGCATCGATCAAGGTTCTCGCAGCGGCCTCGACCTCGACGTCGGTGAGGTCAACGACGGCAGCAAGCATCTGGTGACCGGTCTCACGGCCGATCGTGGCGACTACCCCCATCAGCTGGCGTGCGTTGGAGTCGAGCGCGGCGATCTCCTCGGAGATCAAATCCGAGAGCACCATCGGGATGGTCTCCCCCGCAAGGTGCGCCATGACGAGCTCTCTCGTGAAGAACGGATTGCCCTGACCGCGAGCGACCACCTGCTCGACGAGCGCGTGGGGTGCGGGCCCGCAGAGCATCGCGGTGACCCGTGCCTCGACGTCGTCGCGGCCCAAACCTTCCAGATGGATCCGCCGTGCCGCCGGAAGGCGGATCAACTCCGCGAGTTGCCGCCGTTGCGATGGGCGCGCCGCGACCTCGTTGGCGCGGTAGGTGCCCACGAGCACCACGTGTTCGTCGATGAGGTTGCGGCTGAGATACTCGAAGAGCTCCCACGTCACCGTGTCCGCCCAATGAAGGTCCTCGAATCCGACCACGACGACGTCATCAGCGGACAGATGAGGGATCAAATCGAGCACTGCGACGAACAAGCCTCCCTGCGGGGTGCCCGACAAATCGACGGCGATCGAGCCGGGCGAGAACCATGTGCGCAGCGGTGCGAGGTCCGGTGCATCGGTCAGCAGCTCCGGCCTCCGGCGGCGGATCTGGCGGAGCAGATCCGCGAGGGGCGCCAGCGGAATCGCGTCGCCGCCAATGTGAGTGGACCTCCCAAGGTATAGCGGCACATCCGCTCGGTGGGCGACCTCACTGAGGATCGTGGTCTTCCCGATACCGGCGTCACCGCCCACCAGCACCATCGATGGCAGCCCCTTGCGGGCGTCGACGATGGCCCGTTCGAAAGCGGCCAACTCCGCGCGCCGGCCCACGAAGTCCTCAGAGAGCAATCGGTCGGACATAGAGACGACCAGTATTGCGTGCGCAACGGACACTCCAGATCTGAGGGGGTATGGCCGATGCGCAGTGCCACCCCTTAGGGCGACGGTGGCACCCATGAACACCACTCCGATCACTCGCCGTCGAAACCTGCACCACCGGTTCGGCGCCGTCCTCGTCGGTGCGGCACTGATCGGCGCCACCGCCTGCGGCAACAACGTCGCGAACGGCGCACCCAACACTGTCGTCCCCACTTTCGCCACAGCCCAGACCGTGCCATCGACCACGACGACGAGCGCGACGACGGCGCCCACCACCACCGTGGCACGGCCGACCGCGACCATCGACGAGCAGGTCGAAGTCAGCGGTCACCGAGTGCACGTCCGCTGCACCGGCCACGGCGCCACCACGGTGCTGCTCATCGCCGGCTTCGAAACAGGATCGGTGGGCTGGAGCAAGGTCGAGCCCGCCATCGATACACAAACCCGTGTCTGCGCACATGACCGGCCAGGCACGGGAACCAGTGATCCAGCTACCACCACCGAGACCTTCGCGACTCAGGCCATCGATCTCCACGCCGTGCTGGCAACCGCCAACGAGCCAGGGCCGTACGTCATCGTCGGCCACTCGTTCGGCGGCGCCGAAGCTGTCACCTTCGCCTACACGTTCGCCGCCGAGGTCATCGGCCTTGTCCTCGTCGACGCCAGTCCGGTCACATGGCCAGCGGCCATCTGCGCGGTCGCGGATGACCACTCCGACGCGGCGACCATGTTGCGCAGCCTGTGTGCCAGCTGGTCGACCCCACTCGGCAACGTCGAATACCTCGACGTGTTCGCCGCCTTCACCGGCGCCTCCAACATCACATCTCTCGGCTCGCTACCGATGACGATCATCACCGCCGTCGACCGAACCCTGCCGGCAGGCCTCGCCGTCGCAGAAGTGGCCCGCCTGACCCACGCCTGGAATGACGGCCAGCAGCAGTGGGCCCGGCTCTCGACCGACAGCCGAGTGTTGCCCGTGGAGAACACCGGCCACCACATCGAGCTCGATCACCCCGACATCGTCATCGACGCAATCACCCGCCTACTCCCCCAGTAGCCCGACCACCACCAATCACCGAACCACCAACCAACCAACCAACACCACTAAGGAGTCATCATGCACGGTCGTCCCATCACCCAATCCGTCGGCGAAGCACACGCCAGCCATCCCCAGCGGTGGCGCATCCTCGGCGTGCTCGTGCTCGCCCTGCTCGTCACCTCCATCGACCACACCATCATCAATGTCGCCATGCCCCGACTGGTCGGCGATCTCGGTGCCAGCTCGGCCCAACTGCAATGGATCGTCGCCTC
>JBDTWJ010000015.1:0-37602 GCA_040006755.1 Ilumatobacteraceae bacterium
TCTCGCCCAGTCGTGTCGAGGCGTTCACGTCGTGTCCCATGGCATTCCGGTTCGCAAGCATCGAGCGCCTGCCCGAGTCACCGAGTCCGCACATGACCAAGGGTTCCCTGGTGCATCGCGTGCTCGAGCTGCTGTTCGCCGCACATCCAGCCGCTGCACGTACCATCGAGACGGCCAAGCTGTGCTTCGGACAGGCCGTCGACGAGTACTCGGTCGATCCCGACTTCACCTTGCTCAATCTCGACGACGAACAGCGCGAAGCGTTTGTGGCCGATTCCTGGACACTGGTCGAGGCCTACTTCCGCATGGAGGACCCTACAGTCGTCCGCGAGATCGGTCTCGAGCTGCGCCTCGAAGCGCAGGTTGGTTCACTGGCCCTGCGGGGCATCATCGACCGCCTCGAACTCGACGCCGATGGCGGGCTCGTGGTCACCGACTACAAGACCGGCCGTGCCCCTGGCCTGAAGTACGAGCAGGGGCGCCTCGCCGGCGTGCACTTCTACTCGTTTCTGTGCGAAGAGGTGCTCGGCGTTCGCCCATCGGCCATCCGGCTGATGTACCTCCGCACCGGTGAGACCATCACGGCGCTGCCCTCGGCTCAATCCGTGAAGTTCATCACCACCCGCACGACCGCAGTGTGGAAAGCGGTTGAGCGCGCATGCACCAGCGGTAACTTCCAGCCCCGTCAGGGACCGCTGTGCTCGTCGTGCTCGTTCCAGAAATGGTGCCCAGCCTTTGGCGGCGATCCTGATCTGGCCGCAGTCGAGGCGCCTCTGCAACACGCCGCTCTCGTCGCGTGAGAGCTGTCGACTCGTTCGACCACTGGGGTGACCGTCAGCTCGAACGGCTGCGCGGCCACGTGGTCACCGACACCGTGTTCAAGACGGCGAGCACCCTTGGCGAGTTCAGTGGGATCTGGCACATGATCGGCATCGGACGAGCAATCGTCGACCCGTCGGCGGCGCGCCAATCACTGGCGATGTCGGCATTGATCGGCGCCGAGAGCCTCATCGTCAACCAGGGCATCAAGCGAGTGTTCCGGCGGAAGCGACCGACCGAGACGGGCGACCCCCGATTCCCGGTGCGACGACCGATGACGTCGAGCTTTCCCAGTGGTCACGCCTCAGCTGCGTTCTTCGCCGCGGCGATCCTGACCACTGCCGCCGGCCGCGGTCTCGCCCCGGTGTGGTACTCCACGGCCACCATCGTCGCTCTGAGCAGGGCGTATGTGCGCATCCATCACCCCAGCGACGTCGTCGGCGGTGCGGCTGTCGGGGCCATGCTGGGCGTCTGTGGATCACGAGCCTTCAGAGCGCTGGTGTAGTCGGTCGACCGCTCTCCGAAGTCAACCTCAAGATTTCTCAGGTCACCACAAAATCGGCCGAAAACGAGATGTGTCCATAGGTGTCGCGCCCACACAGCAGCAGCTTCGGTCCTGGCGAGGCCATCCGTTGGCCGCGCTCGCGATTCGTTTGGTCGCATTCACGGCTCCCATCGTCGCCGCACTGACCTGGTCAGCAATGCTCTCCCGACTGGTTCCTTCTCCGCATGCGCTGCCGGGCCGCATTGCATGGCTTGTCGTGATGCTGGCCACATCGACAGTCGTGCTGTTCGCCACCGAGAGGGTTGCCAGGCGAATCCTGCCGCTCGCCGCGTTGCTGAAGCTGTCGCTCGTGTTCCCCGACCACGTCCCGTCACGCTTCTCGTTGGCACTCAGAACGGGCACGACCCGACAACTGGCGAGGCGCTTGCAGGACCCGACGTTGGAGCCGACAACGCGTGCCGGCGCAACCGAACTGCTGACGCTGGTCGCCGCACTCAATCATCACGACCCGCTGACGCGCGGACACTCCGAGCGCGTGAGGGCATTGTCGGATTTGCTTGCTGCCCAGTTGCAGCTGCCGGAAGAGGACCGCGAGAAGGTTCGATGGGCGGCGCTGTTGCACGACATCGGCAAGTTGCGCGTGCCCGGCGAGATCCTGAACAAGCCCGGCAAGCCGACCGCGGACGAATGGACGCTCCTGAAGACCCATCCGGCCGAGGGCCTCGAACTGATCCGCGGCCCAATTGCGGATTGGTTGGGTGACTGGGCGAGGGCGGTCGGCGAACATCACGAGCAGTTCGACGGCTCGGGATACCCGGCCGGGCTTTCCGGCACCGACATCTCGTACGGGGGCCGACTCGTCGCGGTGGCCGATGTGTTCGATGTGATCACTGCGACGCGCTCGTACAAAAAGCCGATGACCATCCAAGAAGCGCGACTCGAGATCACCCGTTGCGCGGGCTCGCAGTTCGACCCCGACATGGTTCGCGCGTTCTTGCAGATCTCGATCGGCGACCTGCGCAAGGCAATGGGCCCACTGTCGTGGATCGCCCAGGTGTCGATCTTCGGGCGCTTCGCAGCAGCCCCAACGGCATCGACGATCGCCGGCACCCTGGTCGCAGTCACCGGGCTCGGACTCGCCCCTGTTACGAGCGTGTACTCCGAGCCAGCGCGACCGCCGGCGCAGGTCTCGCACAACGCCCACCTGGATGATCCGTCGACGACCGGTGTACCGGGAAATGGCGACTCGATAATCATCGTCCCGGGCACGGGCGATCCGTCCAGCGGGATCGACGGTGACCCGATCTCCAGTTCGGTGCTGCCGTCAGATCACGCAGTCAATCCGCCCACGAATGATGTTGACGTACCGCAGCCCTCGACTGGTGGCCCGACGACGACGACCGCCCCGACTGGCCCGGTTCCGACCGGCACGACGCAGCCGGCCACGACCAACTCGCTGCCGCCGATCACCACGCCTCCAATCAGCACGCCTCCAATCAGCACGCCTCCAATCAGCACGCCCCCGATCAGCACCCCGGCGATCAGCACCCCGGCGACCACCTCCCCGGCAATCAGCATCCCTCCGATCAGCGTTTCGCCGATCATCGTCCCGGTCATCACGGTCGCGGTCGTCACGATTCCGGTCATCACGGTACCGGTCGTCACGATCCCGATCAGCGTTCCGCCGATCAGCATCCCGCCCATCACGGTGCCACCGATCACCGTGCCGCCGATCACCCTGCCAAGGATCGGTTTGTAGCAGGCGTGCTACGAGGCTTCGGCGGCTCGCACCTCGTCGACCAAGTCGGCTCGAGCGCGTGCGACTCGCGACCGAATGGTGCCGACAGGGCAATCGAGCACAACTGCCGCTTCGTCGTACGACAGACCGGCGACTTGGGTCAGCACGAATGCTTCGCGCCGATCAGGGTCAATGGCGTCGAGCAACGCGAAAGTCGGGTTGCCGGGTTCGGCGACCCACTCGTCGTCGGCGGATGGCATCAAGGCGCTGAACAGACGACGCTGGCGCACGCGGCTGCGAACATGATCGGCGCACACCCGCCGAGCAATCGTCAACAACCACGCCGTGATCATCGCCTCGCCGCGGTACGACTGCAGCGACCGAAAGGCGCGCAGATATGTCTCCTGGACGAGGTCGTCCTCCTCGCCCGGTGAGCCGAGCACGTTGCACACTCGCCACACCGCCGGCTGGGTTTGACGAACGAGTTCGCGAACGGCGACGTTGTCGCCCTCTCGCGCTGCGTCGACGAGCGCGCGCAGTTGCTCGTCCAGCCCGGTCATGACACGATCGTGTCGTACGAGCGCCGTCTTGGCAACCTCGTGGACACAATATGGGTCCGCAGACCCACGGGCGTCAGCTCGATGAAGTGGGCTTGTTGCGGCGGGCCAGCAGAACTCCGCCACCGACCACAACGATCGCAGCACCGATCACGACCTTGACGATCGTTCCCGTGTTGTTGGAATCATCGTCGGCGGCGGCCTCGGCCACTGTTGGCGTCGCCTCACCGTCGGTGCCATGGGTGACCGTCGTACCCTCGGTCTGGTCTTCTTCGGGTTCTGGCGTCAGATCGGCAGAGGTCGGCGGTCCCTCGGTGACCTTGATGGTGGGGGCCGGATGCTCTGGCTCGTCAGCGCCTTCTGCTGGAATCTCGATCCATGCGATTTCACCGGCCTCGCAGGTCTGGATGACCGGGAAGTGAATGTCGCCGGCTGCTGCAGGCGCGGTGAACGTGATGTTGAAGTGATCCTCCTGCTCGGGATCCAGTGGACCACCCACGAATTCGAGCGTGTTGCCCGTCACGGTTGCGGTCCAGCCCTCTTTGTCGACCGCGACAGCGTCGGTAACACCGTCAGGGATCTGAAACTTCATGCTGGTCGTGGGAGATCCGTTGCAACCATGCTCGACGTTGAACGCGAACGCCCCCGAGGTACCCGCCTGTATTGCGATGGGATCTGGATCGATATGCGCCGACGCGATTCCACCGGTGACCAGAACGAAGGCTGCCGACGTCGCGGCTGTTACGAATGCGTATTTCAAGGTGGTTCTCATCGCTGTTGTTGTCGCTTGTTGACCGGAGAAAGTTCCGCAGCGCCGATACCTTTTCGCACGGTGAATCGAAAACTGCTCGGGGCGGGGATGCTCGCGGCGATGATCTTTGCGCCCGCGCAGCCGGTCAGGGCCCACGGCGGCAACGGTGGCGCGAGCAGCGACTATCGCATCGAGGTGACCGGATTCGAGGGTGATGCCGCAGGCGTCGAGGTGCATCCCGTCGAACTCGGCAACCGAATGGAATTGGTTCGCACAACTGCCGAGGAAGTCGAGATCGTCGGGTACGAGCTCGAGCCCTACATTCGCCTCGGTGCTGACGGGGTCTTCGAGAACTTCAACTCACCGTCTCACTACACCAACCTCGACCGCTTTGCCCGCAACATCGCACCGGCGACCGCATCTGCCAGCGCCGAGCCGAACTGGGTCAAGATCAGCGACGGCAACTCTGTTCGTTGGCACGACCATCGCACACACTGGATGGATCCCACGCCAATACAGGCCGTGCGCGACAATCCAGATGTCGAGCGAGTGATCTTTCCAGCCAACCGCGTCGACCTGGTGGTCGATGGGAACCCCGTCGTGGCGATCGTCAGGGTGACGTGGCTGCCGCCGCCGCCGAGGATGGCGTGGCTCGTGATCACGTCGCTGGCGGCGTGCGCTCTGCTTGCTGCACTCGTGATGGTTCCATCGTTGCGTCGCCTCAGCCCCGCCCTGGCGTTGGTCGGCGCCGTGGCGTGCCTTGTCGGCAGCGGCACAAGCAGCTTCCGAGTCGTCGCCAGTGCGGTCGCGGTCGCCATCATCGTCCTCGGCATGGCGATGAAGAGCCGCTGGCTGCCCGTGGCTGCCGCAGTGCTTGTCGCGATCTTGGCGGTCACCCGCTTCGAGGTCTTCGAGCATCAACTGCTCGCCGGGTGGGCGCCCGAGGTTCTCCAGCGGATCGCGATCACGCTTGCCCTCGCGCTGGCAGCGGCGGTCGTAGGAGCTGAGCTCGTCACTGGCCTGGGCGCGTCGAGCGAGGCCGGCGCGGACGCAGCTGAACCGGTCGCTGTCGAGTCATGAGTCGTTGGCAGCGAATTGCCTACGTGTGCGCGGCCGGTCTCGCCGCCGCGACGTTTGCCGCCGTGGACCGGGTGTCGGCCCATGCAGAACTGGTGACGAGCGACCCCAAGCCGGGCCAGGTGCTCGACACGACACCCACGCATGTCACGTTGACGTTCAGCGAGCCCGTCGAGATCTCGCTGGGGGCGATCCGGTTGTTCGACGGAGCGGGTGCGTCGATCGACATCAGTCCCGCGCTGCACCCGAGCGGCCATGGCGACGTCGTCGAGATCACTCTCCCGAAACTCACCGATGGCTCGTACGTCGTCGACTGGCGGGTGGTGTCGAACGATTCGCACCCCGTGCATGCCGCGTTCACTTTTCAGGTCGGACCGGATTCCAATCTCAGCGCAGGTCTGTTGGATCAGATCATCGGCAGCAGTCAGACCGGTACGATCGCCAGCACCGGGTTGACCATCAGCCGTTCGCTGGTGACAGCCGCGATCGCGGTTGTCTTCGGCGGACTCCTCGTCTGCGGAATCGGGATCGTTCCGTTCGGTCGACGGCAGCGGCTTGTCATCGGCATCGCTGCGGTGATCGGTGCGCTGGCCGGTCTGCTGGCCATGCCCCTCGAGGTCGGCTACACGGCGGGTCGGTCGCTCGACGTGATCACCGATGGCGCGGCGTGGCGCGCTGTGCTCGACACCACTATCGGCGTTGCCTGGTTGGTCCGCGCTGGAGCGATAGCGCTCACCGCAGCAGTCCTGCTGATCGCGCATCCCTCCAGCCGCGCGAGATGGTGGACGGGTGTGTTGATCCTCGGCCTCGTGACTGTCGGGATCGCCTCGGCGTACGGTGGCCACGGCGCGACCGGACGTTGGCACTACCTGGGTGTGCTCATCACCATGCTGCACGTCTCAGCGATGGCTGTTTGGCTCGGTGGTCTCGTGCTGCTGATCATCAGCCTCGGCGATGTCGGGCGCGAGCACGTCGAACGGTTCTCCAACATCGCGTTGCTTGCCGTCGCGTCCATCGTTGTCACTGGAACCATCCAAGCGTTTCGCCAGGTCGGTTCGATCGACGGTCTGACCAACACGTCGTATGGCAAGTTGCTGATCTGGAAGGTGATCGCGGTCGCCGGGATCATCGCTCTCGCAGCCGTCGCGCGTGCATCGACGCACGGCAGGCTGGCGTTGTCGACGGCCTCCGTCGGCGCCGCCGGCGTCGGCTTCGACCGCGCCCGGCTTCGTCGAGCCATCAGCATCGAGTCGATGCTGGCAATCGTCGTAGTCGTCGTCACTTCACTGCTGATGGCTGCCAATCCGTCACAGGCAACCGCTGCAGCCCCCTTCTCGACCACACTCACGACCGGTGGTTACCTGGCGACGATCAACGTCACGCCCGGTCGTGTCGGTGCCAACGAGATGCACATCTACCTTTCCAGCCCCAACAGCAGCTTGACGCAGGCCGACGCCGTCACAGTGACCATTCAGGATCCCTCTCGCAACGTGGATCCGATCAAGATCGACGTCGCCAAGGCGGGCGGGTCCCACGTCATCAACAACGGCGCCTTGTTTCCATACCCCGCGACATGGCGGCTCGTCGTGACCGCACGCTACGGCTTCGACGAGATCGTTTTCACGACCGATGTCAAAATCGTCTGACACGCCGCGCGATCGCAGACACTAGAACCCAAGTCAGACGTTGACTTAGTGTGAACCCATGTCCGATCTCCCTCAATTCGATCGCAAGATGAGCGATGCCGAGGGACTGATGTGGCGTCTCGAGAAGGACCCGCATCTTTCGAGCACATTCGCTGCGGTCACCATTCTCGATCGACCTCCCGACTTCGACCGACTACTGGCGCGCATGGAACGCGCGGTCCACGTGGTCCGAAGACTCGGGCAGCGCGTCCAACCGGCACCGGCCAACCTCACCGCGCCGACCTGGGTCGACGACACCAACTTCGATCTGCACTTCCACGTGCGTCACCTCGCCCTACCCAAACCGGGCACGATGCGCCAGCTGCTCGACCTGGCGAGTCTGATTGCATGCGACCCCTTCGACCGCACCCGCCCGCTGTGGCAGTTCGTCATCGTCGACGGGATGCGCGGTGGCAAGTCGGCCTTGATCCAGAAGCTGCACCACACGATCACTGATGGTGAAGGCAGCGTGAAGCTGTCGCTCCAGTTCCTCGATTTCGAGCGAGACGCTCCCGAACCTCCTCCGCTCCTTGCGACAGATCTCGACGACGGCGAGCCGACAACCGCGGAGTCCAACGGGGATGTGTTCCGCGATCTGCTCGCGGGCAGCATGCGGATGCCTCTGGGATTGCTGCGCCAGATCAAAGATCTACTCAGCGATCCGACCGGGATTCCAGGTGCCGGCTCAGCGGCCGCTGACACGGTGCGCGGCATCATGAGTCAACTCAACGACACCGAACAAGCCAGGTCACCGCTCTGGACCGAGCGATCGTTGAAGCGGCGCATGGAAGTGCTGCGCACACCGTTCGGCGAGACGCGTGCAGCGGCCAAGCGCCTCGGAGGCACATTGAACACAGCGTTCCTCACCGCAGCTGCCGAGGCCGCCGGTCGCTATCACCAGCGGATGGGCACGGTCGTCGAGGAGCTGCGAGCCAGCATGGCCATCAGCACTCGCAATGAGGGATCCGGCTCCAACGCCTTCTCTCTCGCACGCATGCTCGTCCCTACTGGCGACATGCCGATCGCTGAGCGGTTCACCTGGATCCAGGCCGCGGCGGGCGCGGCCCGCGAGTCCAACGCGACAGCGTCACTCGAAACGCTTGCCGCAGTCGCGTCGACCCTGCCGACGTCGCTGATCACGCGACTGGCGCGGCAGCAGGCGCAGACCGTCGACTTCGCGACATCCAACGTTCGCGGCGCACCGGTGCCGCTCTACGTGGCGGGTGCAGAGGTGCTGCAGAACTACGCCGTTGGTCCGCTGGCGGGCGTGGCTTACAACCTGACGTTGCTGAGTTACAACCACAGCCTCGACATGGGTGTCAACATCGACACGGCCGCGGTGACAGAACCGGAGCTACTGCGTGAATGCTTGGAGAAGGCGTTCGCCGATCTGATCTCGGCGTAAAACGAAGGAAGAGTTCAGCCCTCGGCTGGAGCCGGCAACGTGAGCAGCGTACGCACGTCGAGCAACACGTCGGTGACTTCACCGGATGACACCAACTCGCGGCGCAACATCTGCGCGAGAGCTTTGTCGATCACGCTCAAAGCTTCCGTGATGACTGCTTCATTGGTGTCGGTCATCGGTGTTGTTCTCCTCCGCTGCTGGCTCCTCCTGCACCGTAACTCGCGCGAGAGGGTCTTGTGGTGCATCGTACCGGTAACCACCCGCTGAACGCGGTGTGACGCCTACCATCTTGGACGATGGAATTCGATGGACGACATGTCGTAGTCACCGGCGCCGCCAATGGGATCGGGCAGGCCCTGGCCAGACGATTCCACACCGAAGGCGCACGGATCGTTGCGTCCGACCGAGACGGCGCGGGTCTTGCCGAAGTTGTCGATCAGCTCAATCTGGCCAGGTCGGGTAGCGCGGTCGCTGTGATGGTCGACATCGGCACTGAAGCGGGGAATCAAGAATTGGTCAAGACGGCGGACGAAGTGTTCGGGCCCATCGACCTGTTCTTCGCCAACGCCGGGGTGGCCGTCGGCAGCGACCTCGCAACATCGGAGGCCGATTGGCAACTTTCATTCGACGTCAACGTTCACTCACATCGCTGGGCAGCCAAGTACCTGCTGCCTGCGTGGTTGGCGCGCGGCCAGGGCTACTTCTGCTCGACCGCGTCGGCGGCTGGGCTGCTGAGCCAGATCGGATCCGCTCCGTACTCGTTGACCAAGCACGCCGCCGTCGCCTTCGCAGAGTGGATCAGCATCACGTACGGTGACGATGGCGTGAGGGTCAGCTGTCTCTGTCCTCAAGGTGTCAACACCAACATGCTCAACGGTGGACCGATCAGCTCCGGAGGCGCCGGCGATGTCGTGCGCTCGGCCGGAGTCGTGCTCGAGCCCGACGATGTCGCCGACGCCGCAGTTGCCGTCATCCGCGCCGAGACCTTCCTGATCCTGCCGCATCCCGAGGTGCTGACATATCTGCAACGCAAGACCGGCGACTACGACCGATGGCTGGCCGGTATGCGCAAGCTGCAGGCTCGGATCATGGGCACTTGAGCGAACACATGGCCGACAGCGATGTGCTGGCTC
This sequence comes from Ilumatobacteraceae bacterium, assembly GCA_040006755.1. Lineage (GTDB taxonomy): Bacteria > Actinomycetota > Acidimicrobiia > Acidimicrobiales > Ilumatobacteraceae > JAENVT01. The sequence goes on from JBDTWJ010000015.1 coordinate 9,671, forward strand.
GGCTTCGTCTCATCAGCGGAGAGCCGGTTCGATTCCGCAAGGTCGAGGGCGGGCGCTGGCTGCCCGGCAAGATGTCGGGAGTTGCCAGCGACGGCAGCATCACCATCCACGACGCGAACGGCGCCGCCCGCAGCCTGCGTCCCGAGCGCGTCGAGGTGCGCCGTCCCGGCGCCCGCGGCCGGCTGACGTGGCAGTTGGTCAGTGATGTGGCGATCACGTGGGAGCAACTGGCCCTCTGGGGCGACAAGCCCGCTTCGAACGTCAAGCGACGACGAACGTAGCCTCAGCGCGCATGACCGACGCCGCGCGCATCGAGGTCGAGCCCGATCCGGTGCCGATCGTGCTGATCCTGGCGGCAACGCTCCGACGCGCCGCTCGAACGCCCAAGCTCGCCAACAGGATTGGCCGAGCCAAGGGAAACGTCGCGTTGAAGTCGACCGTCGATCCACAGGCCGCAACCATGCGATTCGGCAACGGCGGCGTCACGATCGTGCGCGGCGTCAGCGACGACACTGACGTGTTGATTGCTGCCGATGTCAACACGATGGCCGACGAGCATCCACCGCGTCCGAAGGTGACCGGCGCGGCTCGCCACCCGATGCTGGCGTTGGCGGTTGGCAAGCTGCTCGAGCCACCACACGGTACGTGGCAGGAAGAGGCGCAGCGATTCTTCGAGTTCGCCACGGCACAGCCCGGTGTTCCCCGCTCGATCCGGATCGTGTGCATCGACGACATGTCCGAGATCAGGCTCGGCGACCAAACGCCCGAGTACGAACTGCACGGCAGCGAGCATTCGCTGCTCAACGTGTTCTGCGGCAATACCGTGCTCGGCCAAGACCTGCTCGACGGAAAGATCTTTGCGGTCGGCAAGCTCGCTCACCTGGCAGAGCTCACCGGACGCTCGCTGGCGTGGATGCTCGGCCAGGAATGACGATGGACGTCGCACAGGCAGCTACGTGGCTCGAACAACATGGGATCGCCTGGGTGAGGACCGAGGGAATCTCCATCGACGGATTGGTCGTCGGCAAGCACCTGTCGACGCGCAAGTTCATCTCGTCGCTACCGCTCGGAAATGCCATCACCGAATTCGTGCTCGGCTACGACATCGGAGGCACGCCCTTCCTCGTGTGGTGGGACGACTGGCGCCGCGAGGCGCTCGGCGACTTCCATCAACGGCCCGACCTCTCGACCCTCGTCGCAGCACCCGATCGTCCTGGCACCGCAAACGTCATCTGCGACATCGTCGATCTTGCCGGCAACGCCGTGCCGGTGTGTCCGCGCTCGAAGTTGCGCGAAGTCACGGAGCGACTTGCCGGCCACGGCTTGACCGCCATGGCGGCGTTCGAGATCGAGGGGATGCTGTTCCGCGAGTCGTACGAAGAGGCCAGGGTCAAGAACATGCACGACCTCACGCCGATGTCGCATCCCGCGCCGCTCGGATACCTGCACTACAACTCGCGGCAGCAACTGCGGTTCCTCGATGTCGTGCTGCAGCGTCTCGAGGCTCTCGGTGTGCCGATCGAGGGCTGGCACGACGAGGCCGGCCCGGGACAGTTCGAGCTCAACCTCGACCCGGCCGACCCGGTCACCGCGTGCGACAACGTGATGCGCCTCAAGCAGGTGCTGCGCGAGGTCGCGCTGGAGCAAGGATGCTCGGTGACCTTCATGGCCAAGCCCAGCCACGAGTACGGCAACGGTTTGCACGTGCATCATTCGCTTTCGCGCGACGGCGAGCCGATGTTCTACGCCCCCGATGGTCACGACCTCAGCGAGTTGACTCGGCACTGGATCGGTGGCCTGATGGAGACGATGCCCGCCGCGACGTCGATCTTCTGCCCCAATATCAACTCGTTTCGACGCATCGTTGGATTTGCCGCGGCGCCCACCGTCGCGTCGTGGGGAGAGGACGACAAGTCGGCGGCCGTGCGCGTGCTGTCGCGTTCGCCGAAGGCGGCTCGTATCGAGAACCGCGTCGCGGGTGGCGACGCCAACGCGTATCTAGTGTTGGCAGCTGTGCTGGCGGGCGGTATTGCCGGGATCGAGAAATCCATCGAGCCGCCGGCGCCGTTGGGAGTGGCAGGTTGGGGACTTCCGAAGGGATACCCGCACCTTCCCGACACCATCTCGAAGGCGGCAGATGCCATGGCTGCCGATGTCATCCTTCGCACTGTTCTCGGGGCCGACTTCTGCGACTACTGGGTCAACACACGACGTTGGGAATGGCTGATGTTCCACACGACGGGCGGCGATCCAATGGCGACCGACGTGACGCAGTGGGAACTCGACCGTCTCTTCGAGATCGTCTGAGTTGTGTCTTCGTCACTTCGTCCGGTTCGGATCGGAATCACCAGCCATCTCGAGATGGTCGTGCCCGAGGGCGGCGACGGATCCCTGCACTACGTCGTCAGCGCGCCCTACGTGAAGGCCGTCCGCAAGGCAGGCGGATTCCCGGTACTCCTCCCCGTTGTCGAACCCGACGACGCGGCAGCGCTGCTCGGGATGGTCGACGCGCTCATCATCACCGGTGGCGGCGACGTCGACCCGATCCACTACAACGCCTCGGCCGATCCCAAGCTCGGCCCCACCGACCCGCAGCGCGACGCCGCCGATCTGGCGATCACACGTGCTGCGGTGGGTGCGAACCTGCCGACGCTGGCAACGTGCCGTGGCATCCAAGTGCTCAACGTCGCGATGGGCGGAACGCTGATCCAACATGTCGACGAGCACATGCGCGTGGACATGTACAACGAGGACGTGCATGCCGTCGAGATCGATCCCGCTTCGCGCCTAGCCACGATCGTCGGCACCGCGTTGATGGGTGTCAACTCGATGCATCACCAGGTGATCGATCGCCTGGGTCCGGGGGTTCGTGCCGTTGCCCACAACCACGACGGCCACATCGAGGCAATCGAGATCGAGGAGTCCCCGGCCGTTCTCGGCGTGCAGTGGCACCCCGAACTGCTGCGACACCGCAGTGAACATTTGGCGTTGTTCGAGAACCTGGTGCGGCAGGTCGTCGAACGACGTGTCCGATCCGCGAAACCAGGCACCAAATCTCCGGTCAGACCGGAGATTTCGTGAACCTGTCTGGCTCGGCAGCGAGAGCGATCCGAAAAATCTGAGTTCAGTTGAGGTTGGTGTGGGCGATGAACCTGGCCGCGACATCGGCATCGCCGACGACGTCACATGTCGAGAGGGGAACTCGCCTCCACATGGCGAGCAGGATGTCGCAGGCGGGGCCACGAATCGCGCAGTCCGCTTTGGAGTGCTCGCGGGTGACGTCGAACCCGTCGTCGGTTTCACGCACCGTCCATTCGCCGTCGACGTCACCACAGTGCAGGTGCACGGAACCTCCGACGGGTTCGGCCCCGTCTACGACGCTGGCCATGAAGTGAGTCAGGAATTCGTCGATCCCGTCGCTGGCCACGTTGCCTTCGATCACTGTCACCATGCCGACGGCCTGCTCTGCATCCCACCGATGAACCGCTGTCTCCTGAGCCATCCGACGAATCACGAACCCGGCCGACTTGTCGTTCGACCACGTCCACACCGAATTCGCGGGATCGACCTCGTTCAGGGTCTTCAGCAGTTCCGTACGCCCCGTGCGGTACAGGTCGGGCAGCGCCTCGTCGGCCGGGCGCTGCGGCTCCCGGTAGTCGCCGGGATCGCTGAGCCTCTCGGCCACGATGGTTCGCCAGAAATCGTGGACCTCGGTGAGGTGCCACAGCAGATCGGAGACCGTCCAATCGGGGCACGAGGCGACGGCCGCTGCGAGCCCGGCTGCCTCGCATGCCTCGACGAACGCCGTCGAATCTCTGTCGAGCGCGGCGATGAGATCGCAGTTTTCCATCCTCGGATGGTGTCATATCGGCGCTACGGTCGACACCATGAGCAGCGCGAAACAAGACCTCAGCAAGCACGCCAAGATCGCCGAGCGAGTCATCGGCAGCATCGTCCAGGCCGGCGGGCCCGCGGTGTCGCCCGATGGTTCCAACGTGGCGTTCGTGGTCAGTCGGGTCGACATGGAGAAGAACAAGACCTTCTCGCAGGTGTGGTTGGCGGCAGCCGACGGTTCGACACCCCCCAGGGCGATCACCGGCGGCGACCACGATGGTCGGCCGGCATGGAGCCCCGATGGGCGTTCGCTGGCCTTCGCATCGAAGCGGGGCGAGAAGAAGGGCGAGACGACGTTGCACGTCCTGCCGGTTGCCACGCCCGGCGAGACCCGCACGATCGCGACCATGAAGGACGGCATCGGCGAGGTGTGCTGGAGCCCCGACGGTCGATGGATTGCCTTCACCAGCCACACTCCCGACGAGCGCTACAACGCGGAGGACGAGAGTTGGCAGGCGCCACGCAAGATCGAGCGGTTCTTCAGCAAGCTCGACAACGAGGGTTGGCTGTTCGATCGGCCCAGCCATGTCTACGTCGTCGCGGCCGACGGCACCGGCGCACCACGCAACCTGACGCCGGGTGAGTTCCAGCACAACAACATCAATTGGATGCAAGATTCCAGCGGTCTCGTCGTCAGCGCGCCGCGTCACGACACGTGGGACCTCGACTTCGCAACGGCGATCTATTCGATCTCCCTCGATGGCGAGGTCGAAGCCCTCACCGGGATCACCGGCAACTACTTCGCTCCGACGGTTTCACAAGACGGATCGAGGGTGGCTTTCCTCGGAGCCGACGACTCGCAGACCTATCCCCAGAACGTTCATGTCGCGGTGGTTCCCGCTGCAGGCGGGGAGCATCAATGGTTGTCGAGGGAGTTGGACCGCACCTTCGAGACGACGACCGGCGTCTCCTCCGTACTGTGGCTCGACGACTCGACGCTGCTCTCTGCAGCAGAGGATCGGGGAGAGACGCATCTGTACAGCGTGCCGCTCGACGCGTCGGCACCGACGAAGCTCACGTCGGGCTCGATCGCCGTCAATTCCTTCGACGCCGCCGGCGGCACGATCGCGTATGGAGCAACCGGCGTTGATGCCGTCAGCGACATCTTCGTCAACACTGCCGGAGAACCACGCCGCCTCACGGCATTTGCCGACAGCTATCGGGCGTCGGTCAAGCCGAGCACATGGGAGCGGTTCGCAGTCCCGACCTCCGACGGAACCGGCGAGATCGACGCCTGGATCATGCGACCCACCGACTTCGACGAGAGCTCGACCTATCCCGTGCTGCTCAACGTGCACGGCGGGCCGCACACCCAATACGGCGAGTCGTTCTTCGACGAGGCGCAGGTTCAGGCTGCTGCCGGCTTCGTCGTCCTCATGAGCAACCCCCGTGGGGGCTCGGGTCGTGAGGAGTCGTGGGGCCAGTCGATCCTTGGACCCAAGCATCACACGGCGCCGGGAACCGGATGGGGTTCCGTCGATGTCGATGACGTCTTGGACGTGCTCGACAACGCGTTGAAGAACTATTCGTTCTGCGATCCCGACCGCGTCGGAATGCTCGGCGGCAGCTACGGCGGCTTCATGGCGACGTGGTTGGCCGGGTGTCACGGCGATCGTTTCAGGGCCATCTGCAGCGAACGCGCCGTCAACAACATGATCACCGAAGAGTTCACGAGCGACATCGCCACCGTGTTCAGGGTCGAGGTCGGTCCAAGCCCCATCGAGGCCCCAGAGGAGTACGTGCGCATCTCGCCCATCCGATTCGTGCACGACATCAACGTCCCGATGCTGATCATCCACAGCGAGAAGGATTTCCGCTGCCCCATCAGCCAGGCCGAGGAACTCTTCGTCGCGATGCGACTCCTCGGCAAGGACGTGACGTTCTACCGCTTCCCCGGTGAAGGTCACGAACTGTCGCGGAGTGGCTCGCCCATCCATCGCCGTCAGCGAGCCGAGATCATCCTCGACTTCTTCGCCGAGCATCTCGGGGTCACGGGCTGATCTCGCCGGTCAGCCAGGCGTCGATCAACTTGCGGGCGATCGAGATCGATGGGGGGATCGTGGGCATCTCCTCGCGGTTGAACCATCGGGCGTCCACGATCTCGGTCGGATCGATGTCGATCTCGCCAGATTGCCATTCAGCTGTGAACCCGACCATCAGGCTGTGAGGGAACGGCCACGGCTGGCTGCCCCAATAGCGCACGTTGCCAACGTCGACGCCGACCTCTTCGCGGACCTCGCGCACGACCGCGCCTTCCAACGATTCACCCGGCTCGACGAACCCGGCGAGGCAGCTGTACATCGCACCTTGGAACTGCACGCCGCGGGCGAGCAATGCCTGCTCGCCACGCGTCACCATCGTGATCATGGCTGGCGCAATCCGCGGAAACGCCAGAAGCCCGCATGCTGGGCAGCGCATTGCCCGCTCGCCGTCCTGCTGCGTCGTCGGCGTGCCGCACCGCCCGCAGAAGCGGTGCGTGCGAGCCCACTCGACGAGTTGCACGGCGCGACCGGCCACCAACCATTCGACCTCGCCCGCCAGGCTGTAGAACGAACGGAGATCGATCGCCGCCCCATCCGCCGGATCAACGCCGACGGGCACGTCGATGCCCCAGCAGGCCTCGTCGTCGAGCATCCCGAGGAAGTGCGACGGCCACTGCTCGTCGTGCGGCGCCTCGCTGACCCAGACCGACGCGCCCACGACATGGAAGTAACGATGCCCCGACGCCACCGGTGCCGAATGCGATGGGATGAACGAGGGCATGACATCACCGTAGGTGCCTCGGTGAACAGGCGTCGAATGCGCGTCCGCTCGCCGATAGAACAACTCACATGCACTGGACGCGCCTCTGCTCCCTGATCTGCGTGACGGTGCTGACCCCCGCCTGTGGATCCGACACTCCCCCGACGCCGGACGCTCCCTTCGCTCTCAGCCGCAATGCCACGATGATCGACGTGGTCGACGGCGACACGATCGACGTCTCGATCGCTGGTCACCGCGAGCGAGTGCGCCTGATCGGTATCGACACCCCGGAAACCAAGAAGCCCGACGTTCCCATCCAATGCTTTGGCCCCGAGGCCTCGACGTTCACCAAGTCGTTGCTGCCTCATGACATGCCGCTGCATCTAGAGCGCGATGTGGTCGCCCGCGACGACTATGGGCGCTTGCTGGCCTACGTCTACCGGGCCGACGACGGCGAGTTCGTCAACCTCGTGATCATCCGCAACGGGTACGCGCGTCCGCTGACCATCGCACCGAACTCGACTCACGCCGACGAGTTCGGCGAGGCGGCGCGAGTGGCCGAAGCAGGCAACGTCGGTCTGTGGGGCGAATGTTCCGGATAGCCTCCGCTGCTGATGGCTGCACTCGCCGAACGTCTTGGTTACGACGCTGACGCCAAGCTTGTCATCATCTCGTGCGACGACCTCGGCGCGTGTCACGGGGCCAACGTCGGCGTGTATGGCGCACTCCGCGACGGCGTGGCCACCTGTGCATCGATCATGGTCCCCGCACCGTGGGCACGCGACGCTGCGCTGCGCTACCGGCCGACCGACGACATCGGTGTGCACCTGACCCTGAACTGCGAATACGAGGCGTATCGATTCGGGCCCATCACGCACGCACCGTCGCTGCTCAGTGGCGAGGCCGGGTTCCCCCGACACATCGCCGACCTCTGGGAGCACGCCGACACCGAAGAGGTGTTGCGCGAGTGCCGCGCCCAGATCGAGCGGGCCTTGGCCTGGGACATCGACGTCACCCATCTCACCCCGCACCTCACGGCAATCACGCTGCGGCCCGAGTTCTTCGACGTCTACCTGGAACTCGCTGTCGAGTTCCAGCTACCCGTACGACTGCCATCGACGATCACGTCGGATCAAGCAGGCTTCCCGTTCCGTCAACTGGCCGCCGACGAGGGTGTCGTGTTCCCCGATCATTTCAATCACGACTGGCGCGCCGGCAGTCGCGACAGGGTCTACGACGAGATCCGCACGCTGCAGTCAGGCGTCACCGAGATCCATGTGCAGCCCGCCATCGACACGCCCGAAGTTCGCGCCCTCACCGACGCGGCACCGGGCTGGATCGACGACTACGCGCTCGTCACCGACGACGCGAGGCTCCAGCAGCTGCTCGCCGACAGCGGCGCGACGTTGATCGGGTTCCGATTGCTCAGGGACGCGATGCGAGCCGGCTGATCGCCGCTGAAGCCTCGCCATTGCGCAGCACTTCGAACAACGCCGCAGTCGATCCTGTGGACTTCAGCTTGCCCTGCATGTACGCGACGGTGGGATCGATCGCCGCGTCGGCGACGGCAATCGTGACGACAGCGTCGGCATCGTCGGGACCCTCGACCACTTCGTCCTTCTTGCCGTAGGCAACGCGGTACTGGATGCTCACGGCGACACCTGCGTACGAATCCCAGCGAACATATCGGTCTCCAATTCGCCCTCCGCGGGAGTGCCGACCAACGAGCGGGCGAGGATCCAGTCCTCCCACGGATAGACCTCGGCGAGCTCCTCGTCGCTGAGGCCGAACCACCACGGCTCGGTGGGATCGACCTGGGTGGCGTGTGCACGCAACGCGCCGCTGCGAGCCCACATGAAGTTGTGCACGTCGAGGCGCGTGGTGATGCGATGGTCGTGTCCCGGACGGTCGAGCCAATCCTGGTCGAACGGTGACTCGCCGCGCAGCTGGATCAACGCTTCGTGAACTGCCGTCAGGCGGGCCTTCGCCCACACCGAGTAGTACAGCTTCTGCGGTTGGTGCGGCTCACCGAGCTCGGGATACCAGGCCGGGTCGCCGGCTCGTTCCCATGCCAGCACAGAGATGTCGTGGACCTTGAGGTGATCGGGATGTGGGTAACTGCTCTGATCGTCGCCGTACGTGATGATCGCATCGGCGCGTTGAGTGCGGATCACTTCGACAAGCCGCCCGACTGCCTCGTCGAGGGGCGCCTGATTGAAGGATTCCGGATGATGGTTGGGATCGGTGTCGACCATGCCGGAGTCGCGGTACCCGAGCATCACGACCTCGTCGAACCCGATGATCTCAGCCGACTTGGCGAGCTCGTGGTGCCGGAGCTCGGCCAGTCGCTGCTTCTCCTCTTCGATGCTCAAACCGTGGAACGGCTGACCCGGCTCGCGAAGCGCTGGATTCTGCAGGTCGCCCTCTTCGCCTCCCGTGCAGCACACCAACACGGTGTGCACACCCTGGGCTTTGTACATCGCCATGGTCGGCGCGCCCTTCGACGCTTCGTCGTCGGGATGAGCATGGACGGTGAGCAAACAGAGCCGTTCCTTCATTGACGTGAACGCTATCGACCGCGGCTGCCACGTAGGCTCCACCGTCGTGCGTCGACTTGTCGCGATCCCCGTTTCCCTGATTGTCTTGACCGCAATCGCCTCCGGTTGCCGCGACGACGGCCGGGAAATGCGACCAGCTCTTCCCAGCCAAGACGGCAGTGTCAGCACGACCTCACCGCCTACGTCGCCGGCTGTCGAGGATGACTTCTTCGACACCGTGGTGCCTGATCCCGCCGCGCCAGGCGGTCCCATCGAGGTCTCGACAACGGTGCTCGGGTCAGCAACCATCGCTCCCCTCGTGCCTGCCCTCACAGTGACGGCTCCGTGGCGCGCCGGTGCTGCGATCGATCCCCGCTACACGTGCAAGGGCGCCAACGTCTCCCCGGCACTGTCGTGGACCGACTCGCCGGAGGGCACGCAAGAGATCGCCATCACCCTCATCGATCAGGACGCCGAATTCGATCACTGGACGGTCACGGGCATCGCTCCAGACATCACAGGGATTGCCGAGAACACTTTGCCCGAAGGTGCCGTCGCCGCACTCAACGGAGCCGGGGCGACGGGCTACACGGGTCCCTGTCCGCCCGCCGGCGCCACCCACGTGTACCGCATCACCGTGCACTTCCTGGACCGCGCGTTGCTGATGTCGAGCGGCGGCACCGCGGCCGCGATGCGCTCGGCCATCGACGACGCGACTTTTGCTACGGCTCAGGTCAGCGGCACGTTCACCGGCACCTGATTGAAACTTTGTCGCTGGCATGTCGCAGGACGCCGTGTTGTGATGCACGACGTCGGGCGAGCGACAAGGGTCGGGCTACGAGCTGACGGCCACCTCGTCGAGGTACGCGGCGAACTTCTCCAACGCTGCGGCGCGGCGCGTTGGGATGTGCTCTGCCGGCGGATCGGATGGCCGGTATCCCTTCAACACCTGACGGGCGACGGTGACCTTGTGCACCTCGTCGGGACCGTCGTAGATCCGAGCCGCCCGCGCTGCGCGATACATCGACTCCAGTGGCAGATCCGTTGTGTAGCCGAGCGAGCCGTGGATCTGGATGGCCCTGTCGATGACGTTGTACATCACCCGCGCGCCCCAGAACTTGATGACCGCGATGTCGACGCGTGCGTCGCTGTAGTGCTTGCCCGCGGCGTGCAACTGATCCATTCGCCAGGCCGCTTGCAGCGTGAGTAGCCGGGCGGCCTGCATCTCCGCGTAGCTCTCGGCGATCCAGTCCTGGATCATCTGCTTCTCGGCCAGAATCGAGCCGTGCGTATACCGGGTCAATGCCCGCTCGCACAGCATGTCGAACGCGCGCCTGCTCTGTCCGAGCCATCGCATCGCGTGATGGATGCGACCAGGACCGAGCCGCTTCTGCGCCAGCGCGAAGCCTTGCCCAATGCCTGCCTCCCCGCCCACGATGTTCTCGAACGGCACGTGCACATCCTCGTAGAGGATCTCGGCATGCCCGCCGGGCTCGCCGGTGCGGTGGTCGGGCTCACCCATCGTGGGCACGTCGCGGAGGATGTTGACGCCCGGCGTGTTGGTAGGAACGATGATCATCGAGTAGTTCTGGTATGGCTTCTCGTAGTCGCCGGTCTTCACCATCACGATCAGGAAGTCGCTGACCGACGCGTTCGACGAGAACCACTTGTGACCGTTGATCACCCACTCGTCGCCATCGCGTGCAGCAGTCGTCTTCAGCAACGTCGGGTCGGCACCGGCGCCTGGCTCTGTCATCGAAAAGCTGCTGCGCACCTTGCCGTCGAGCAGCGGCTGCATCCACTGCTCGCGTTGCGCATCGGTTCCGCCGACTGCGATCAGCTCGGCGTTGCCGCTGTCGGGCGCGTTGTTGCCGAACACGCTCGGGGCGTACGCGCATTGACCCAGGATCTCGTGCATCAGGCCGAGCTTCACCTGGCCAAAACCTTGGCCGCCCATGTCGGGTGGTAGGTGAGCGGCCCACAGACCTTGGCGCCGCACCTCGTCCTTCAGCGGGTCGGTGATCTGCCTGAACACCGCGCGGCCCCCCGGTGCGCGCCAGCGGTCGGCGAGCGATTCGAGCGGGATGATCTCGTCGCGCACGAACCCGCGCATCCACTCCAACTTGGCCTCGAACTCGGGCTCGGTCTCGAAATCCCATGCCATCGCGCACCCCTGGTGTCGTTGCGGTCGAACAGCTCTGAAGGAGCCGACCGTACACTGGACCCGTGAGCCACGGGGTGTCGAACGTTCTCAGTTTGATGGTCCTCGCGGTCGTCGGCCTTCGCCTCGTCCAGGCGGTCAAATTGTCGCGCTCGACGCGTGGCCGCTCGCTGAGCCGAGAAGTCTGGACGCGGATCCGTTGGCGTCATATCTGGCCTGTGCCGCTCGTGCTCACCGGCGTGCTCGTTGCCGCGGTGCCGTTGCTGATGCTGCCGGTGCTGCGTTGGGGCTGGTGGTCTGCATTGGGTGGGGACGGCAATCCCATCTTCGGCTCGTCCGACACGACGATGGGAACCGTGTGGGAGTGGGTGATCCCACTCGTCTTCATGTCCCTTGTCGTGGTCGCGCTTCCACTGTTCGCCAATGCAGAGGAGCGCATGTTCCGCTCGGGCGCGCAGCGTTGGACCACCCGCCAGCGCGTCGTGAAGGTGCTGCAGTTCGGATTGATCCACGCGTTGATCGGCATCCCAATCGGTGTCGCGCTTGCTCTGTCGGTCGGCGGCGCGTACTTCATGGCGGTGTACCTCCGGTCATATGCACTCACGGGAAGCGCCAACGAGGCCACCCTCGAATCCACGCGGGCACACACCGCATACAACGCTTTGATCATCCTGATCGTCGGCATCGTGGTGGCCGTCGACGCCGTCGCCTGACCGCGCCGTCTGCCGCCGCCTCACCCCAGCGCGTCGATATCCTGATCCACAATGTCGCTGCCTCCGCCGCCCGTTATTGAACACTGCTATCGCCATCCCAATCGAGAAGCCGGACGCCGGTGCACTCGCTGTGGCAAGCCCGCATGCGGCGATTGCCTCGTGCAAGTCTCGATTGGCTCGCACTGCCTCGACTGCGTCAAGGCGGCGCGACCCGACGTCAAGACCCGCGCCAAGTTCTGGAATGCGCGCCAGCCGACCCTGGTCACCTACGCGCTGATAGCGACCAACATCGCCGTCTACCTGTGGACGATCAACGCCAACCGCACGATCGACTTCGGCCGATTCGAACACGGCGACTACACGCTTGCCGTGGCCAAGCCGTTCATCCAGAACCACGAGTACTACCGCCTGGTCACAGCGGGCTTCTTGCACTTCGGCATCTTCCACATCGGCATGAACATGCTGCTGTTGTTCCAGCTCGGTCAACTCCTCGAGCCGGGGATGGGGCGCTTTCGCTTCGCCCTGCTGTACTTCGCCAGCCTGCTGGCAGGATCGTTCGGCGCACTGCTGCTGCAACCCAACGGTCTCACGGGCGGCGCCTCCGGTGCGGTGTTCGGACTCATGGCCGCAGCAGCCATCGGGCTGCACCGGAAGGGCGTGAACGTCTTCAAGACGGGTATCGGAACGGTGCTGATCCTCAATCTGGTGATCACCTTCACGATTCCGGGAATTTCGGTCGGAGGTCACGTCGGCGGCGCAATCGCCGGAGCGATCTGCGGGTTCGTGATCCTGGCTCCGAGCCACGCCGTGGTGCCGAAGTGGGCCTCGTACGCCACGCCGATCGCGGTCGCTCTCGTCGCCGTCATCGGCAGTCTTGCCATCGGCGGTTAGCGGCCCTCAGACCTTCCTGCGTCGCCGCATGAATCGCAGCGGTGGAATCTCGAGCTGATCGATGCGATCGCTCGACCACTTCGCCGGCGGCGCCATGGTGAGCGCGCACAGCCTGACCAACGCTTCGTCGTAGTTGACCCGCCAACCGCTGAAGTCGCGCCATGCCTGATCGAGATCTCGTTTCAGTGGCACATCGAGCGCGCGCAGTTCGACGCACAGCAGGTCGAACTCGCGGCGCGTGATCGTGATGGGATCCGTCGGTTGCGGGTCAGGGTCGTACTGGATCCGGAACGAGTCGGCGATCCGCCGCAACGAGAGAAATCCGCTGCGAATCATGATCTCGGAGCTCGGACTGCGCGGCCGATCGAGCGTCGACGCGACGATCGCGGCCGTGTCGAGCACGCAGCCGGCAGCCGTGATCCAGCTGCGCTCGGGGTGCGGCGAACGGAAGAACACCAACGATGGCTGGCTGGTGTGGCTCTCCTCGATGTCGACGAACCACGTCTCCCAGCGCGCGAAGACATCCTCGTCGATTCGGTCGAGCCAGCCGATCCTGGTGTATCGGGTCAACAGCTCCGCCGGGCTGTACGGAAGCCCGGCACGGACCTCGAGCATCCCCACCAGGGTTTCGCGCCGGCTGAAGGCGCCGTAGATCGTCGGCAGGTACGAGATCATCAACGAGACGATGCCGAGACCGATACCCGCTTCGATGAACTCCAGGATGATCCGGGGAGTACCGCGCGGCCGGATGAATCCCAGCGTGAACAGCGACGAACCGCTCGTCGCGAACGCTTCGGTCACCGGGCGTACGCCGGTACCCCAGAAGATCGATGTGAAGCCTGTCACCACCATCAACGCCCACAAGCCCGGCAACGTCACCAGCGCCAACGGCGCGTACAGCGACATGACGCTGTCACGGCTCTCGAACGACCGGTTTGGCTTGGTGAACAGGCCGAACATCTCGCGCAGAGCCATGAAATGAAACCGGGTCAAGCGCGGAATCACCGCTCGAGGTACCACCACCGTACGCACGGCAGATGCCAGCGTCGACACCACCATGGTGGCGCCTACCACGACAGCCACCACCTGGGCCACGATCACCCGACCACTGTGTCACACCCGTTTGCGACAATGCACCTATGACCAAGCGTCAGGCTCAACAAGCCACTTCCGAGCAGCTCACGCTGCTGGCAGTCTCCGAACTGCCCCTGCAATTTCGGCTCGATCAGCGAACCCGCCAACGCGGTCTCGCTCACATTGCGGCCATTCGCCGCCAATTGGCTGCAAAGTCCACCGATACCACCGAAACGTCCGAAGTCGCCGACCGCCATCACCGCGCAGCGTGATCGTGTGTCTTCAGGCAGTGGGCGCCAACGATCGAACGGCGTCCCACTGCTTCAGATCGGGATCCAGCGGCAAGATCGCCAGCGATGTCGTGTTGACCCCGTTGTCGAAATATTGCTGGATCGTGGCTCGGCATTCGGCCGGCGAGCCGTGCACGATCAACTCGTCGACCAGCGAGTCGGGTATTGCGGCAAGCGCCGCCTTCCTGTCACCGGCCCTCCACGCATCCCACATCGGGCGCAGCTCGTCGCCCCGGCCCAGCCATTCGTGAAACGCGGCATATACGGGCACGTTCAGATAGGCCGCAATCGCGTACTTTCCCGCTTCACGAACAACCGCAGCATTCTCACTCGGACACACGAAGATTCGGGCAACGATCTCGCGGTCCTCGCCACCGGCGGCCTCGTCGACAACACCAACCACCTTCGTCACATCTGTCGGCGACAGCCAATTGATGATCGCCCCGTCGGCCTCCCTGCCCGCCAATCGCAACATGCCCTCGCGTAGCGCGGCAACCAGGATGGGCGGCGGCTGTTCCGGCCGTACTCCCAGCCTGAATCCCTGCACCTCGAAGGTGTCGTAGGCCTTCGACACCTTCTCGCCGGTGAAGGCGTCGCGTAGGAATCGCACGACATCGCGCACCTTCTTGTAGGGCTCCACGAACGGCACCCCGTTCCAACGCTCGACGATCACGTTGCTGCTCGATCCGACCCCGAACGCAAAGCGTCCCGGCGCGGCGTCGGCCATCGACGCAACGCACTGAGCGAAACAAGCCGGCGAGCGAGTGAAGGCCGGAACGATCGCGGTTCCAAGTCGAAGACGCGGCTCCCACGCTGCTGCGAGCGCCAACGGGGTGAACGCATCGGCACCGTCGGATTCCGCCGACCAGATGTCGGTGTAGCCAAGGTCGGCCAACTCGCCGAGCTTGTCACGATGGCTGTGCAGCGGACCCGGCAGCGGCACGGTCATGCCCGGTCTGTTCGGTGGCGCCATGTCGTGTCTCCTTCGTCTGCTGGTGCGACTCGACACTACGTTGCCGATCGAACCGTGACCGGGGTCCAGCCGCGGCCTCGGAGACCTGCCCGCCGGTGAAGCGTGGATACAGTGCCCGCATGGGGGAAACACCGTGGCACGGCGATGCCTGCTCATTGGTCGAGGAGTTCCGCAGCGGCAGGCGATCGCCGATCGAGGAGCTCCGGGCGACGTACGCGGCCATCGATCAGAGCACGTTGAACGCGTTCAGCTACATCTCTCGCGAGCAGGCCGAACGAGACGCGCTTGGCGCCGATGTCCGCAAGCCGTTCGGCGGTGTGCCGATCGGTGTGAAGGAGTTGGATCAGGTCACCGGGTGGCCCGACACACATGCCTCGATGCTGTTCCACGACGATGTCGCCGACTGCACGAGTGTGATGGTGCAGCGGATCCGCGACGACGGCGGTGCCGTGCTGGCGGGCCAGACCACGGCCAGTGAGTTCGGTGGAGTCAACCTCACCCGCACGTTGCTGCACGGATCCACCCACAATCCCTGGCAACAGGGGCGTACGCCTGGGGGCAGTTCGGGCGGGACGGCCGCTGCGGTTTCTGGCGGGCTGGTCTCGATTGCAACCGGTGGCGATGGTGGGGGCTCGATTCGAATACCCGCCGGCTTCACCGGCCTCGTCGGGTTGAAAGCAACCATCGGTCGCATTCCTCGCGGACCGCGCGCCGACTACGGAAACCTCACGGTCACGATTGGCTGCCTCTCGCGTTCGGTGCGCGATACCGCGCGATGGTTCGACGTCTGCAACGGCTTCGAAGGCCGCGATCCACTGAGCCTTCCTCGCGTGGAGGGTTGGGAAGCCGGCCTCGGCAGTCACGCCGACTCACTGCGCGGCGCACGCGTGGCCGTCGTCTCGACGTGGGGCAACTCCACGGTGTCACCGAGCATGTGGGAGTTGCTCGAAGCAGCCGCCATCGCGTTGATCGCGGATACCGGTATGACGCGCGTCGACGGCGTCGACACGAAGTTGCCCAACATGGGTGCTGCGTGGTCGCTCAGCGGAATGATCGCGATCGAAGCTCGACTCGGCGAGATGTGGCCGTCGCGCGCCGACGAACTCACGCCCGAGGTGCGCTACGGAATGGAGACGTCGAAGGGCCTCTACAACTCCGAGGCCCGATCAAGGATCGAGCAGCGCCGGGTCGAACTCAACGAAGCAATGGCTCGCATCTTCGATCCCGTCGACGGCGTCGATTTTGTGATCACCGCCTCGAACCCCGACGTCGCATTCGATGCCGATGGACCGTTGCCGTCGGTCTTCGGCGGAGTCGAAGCAGGCGCCCGCAACAACGGGCGGCTGACGTTCCCAGCCAACCTGTACGGCAATCCGGCGATCTCGATCCCGGCAGGCACACTCGATGGGCTGCCCATCGGCCTGCAGGCCGTCGGTCGCCACTACAGCGAAGAGTTGCTGCTCGACCTGGCTGTTGCCGTCGAGCGCGCCCGGCCCTGGCCATTGGTCGCGCCGGGCTCTCCACGGTGACACGAGACAAGCCGGAAGGAACGCGGCTCGATCCACAACAGCGACTCCTGGCGATCGGCTTGGTCCTCGGCGTCACGATGGTGGCGTTCGAGATCACCGCCGTACTGACCACGTTGCCGACGATCACCGATGAGTTGAACGGCGACTCGTTGTACGGCGTCGCGTTGGCGTGTTACACGCTGGCCAACCTGGTTGCGCTCGTCGTCACGGGCGAACTGACCGATCGCTACGGACCGGCCAGGCCCTACCTCGCCAGCCTCGCGGTCTTCGCCGCCGGTCTCGTGGTGGCGGCGACGGCGCAGAGCATGGCGCTGGTCGTGATCGGGCGCACCCTGCAGGGCGCTGGCACCGGCGGATTGGCACCCATCGCCTACGTGCTCGTGAAGCGGGCCTTTCCCCGGGATCGGCAGCCGAGCATGTACGCGTACCTGTCGGCCGGATGGGTTCTGCCCAGCCTCATCGCACCCGCCATCGCCGGGACCATCACCGATCAATTTAACTGGCGATGGGTCTTCTGGTTGCTGCTGCCGCTGATCCCTTTTGTCGCGTTCATCACCGTTCGACCGATGCGGGCATACGCACCGACCGGGACCGGCACGATTCGACTTTCGAGAATCCGAGCGGCCGTGCTTGCCGCAGCGGGAATCGGCACGTTCGTGACGGCACTCCAGTTCGAAGATCCCATTGCGGCAGTGGGTGGCGCGGTTGTCGGTCTGGCCGTTGGCCTTCCGAGCCTGCGACGACTGCTGCCGTCCGGCGTGCACCGGGCGGTACGCGGCCTGCCGGCCGTGGTGCTGTGCCGCATCCTCGCGACCGCGGCGTTCCTCGGCGCGGACAGCTTCATCCCCTTGGCCGCCGATCGAATTCATGGCTCGTCGCCGACCATCCAGGGCATGGTGATCATCGGTGCCTCCCTCAGTTGGACGAGCGGCCAGTGGTTGATCTCGCGACATCCCGACATCGATCCACGTCGCGCCGTCCGGTGGGGCTTCGGGATCATGGCCTTCGGACTGGCAGCCAGCGTTCCGGTCCTCGCTCACGGCTGGCCGTTGTGGGCGACGTTCTTCGGATGGGCATTCGGCGGCTTCGGAATGGGCCTGCTGTTCAATCCGACGACGGTCACGGCGATGTCGTGGGCGGAAGAGGGAGTGGAAGGCCTCGTCAGCAGTCAGGTCAACCTGGCTGATGCTGTCGGCTTCTCGATGATGGGCGGCATCGGCGGAGCAATGGTGGCGGTGTCGGAGCGCACCAGCCTGTCGCTGCCGGGTGCTCTCGGCATCAACTTCACGTTGGCCATCGTGCTCGCCGGCTTGGGCGCGGTGTGTGCCCGACGGATTGCCGCCCGCTAGACCTTCGCAGCGGCAGGCAGCAACCAGAACGACAGATCGCCAACCGGTTGCTCGCCGATCGAGACCTGCACGTCGACCTGCCCAGGGCGGCTGAACTGGATGGGCACGAGGTCGATCACTTGCGGGACGTTGATCCCCTCACCGGGATAAGCGCCCGAGACAGCGTTCAACTGGATGCCTACCTCGGCGTTGGCGATGACCTCGGCTGTGTCGGGATACTTCAGGCGAACGTGGACCTGATGTGACTGGCCGAGTGAGGCCGCCGGCAGGTGCACGACCATCGCCAAGTGCAGGCGCGGATTGGCCGGATACGTGGTCTGCACGACTCGGCTGACACCGCCAGAGCTCACGAACAGCAGACCTTCGCGTACCTGCGCGAAGTCGCACAGCAGCAGGGTTGTCAGTCGCGGGAGCACGGCGAAGACCTTACCGACCGCATGACGGCTCGGATGCGGAGTGGAACCGAACGCCTACGTTGGGTGTGTGAGCCTGCGACTTCCGGCACTTGCGTTCGGCGCGCTCGTCGTCAATTTCCTGATCGCGCTCGATCCGGGCGGGCTGCGCCGTTCGGCCCGTCGAAGTGGTTGGCCGCGTCGACGCTTGCCTTCGTCACGACAACCTTGTCGCTGGGAAGCGGCACAACGACGTGTCGCTCAGCAACCTGAGAGCGACAAAGTTGGTGGATCTGGGTCGCTCTGCTGCCCTTCTAGTGCCGGCGGCCTTGGTCGACGAACAACCGCAACGCCCGGGGAATCCCGTCGTGCGTCCTGCTCGTCGGACCACCGAAGTCATAGTGCTCAGCGCGCGGGAAGCGTCTGCTTCGTCGTCAGCACCGGCTCGAACAGATCACCGAGCCGGTCGACACGTTCCAGCACGTCTCGGAAGGTGAACTTCAGTTCTTTGTCGCCCGCGGCACATGATTCAACCTCCGCCCAACTGACGGGGGTTGACACGGTCGGCTCCGGTCGGGCGCGCATCGAGTAGACACCGATCGTCGTCTTGAAGCGGGCGTTCTGGCTCCAGTCGACGAAGATCTTCCCCGGCCGCTGGACCTTGGCCATCACGGTCGTCACCCGATCGCGGTGCTGGCGTTCCAACACCTGGCCGACGGCGAGTGAGAAATCCGCGGCGCCGTCGTGCGTGCACGGCGTGTTCAGCGGTACGTACATCTGCAGACCCTTCGACCCCGACGTCTTGCACCAGCCTTCGAGATCGACTGCGGCAAGCACCTCGCGCGCCCACAGAGCGATCTCGCAACATTCCTTCATCGCTGCGGGAGCACCGGGGTCGAAGTCGAAGACCATCGCCAACGGCGTCTTCAAATCGTCCGACGCAGCCATCGGTACGTGAAGTTCCAACGCCGCCATGTTGGCCGCCCACACCAATGCGGCCTGCTCGTCGAACCGGCAATACCCGATGTCGCCGTCGTGATCGCCTGGGCCGAGCGCCGTGGGTATCCACGACGGACGGTGCTTCGGGCATCGCTTCTCGAAGAATCCCGAGCTCTCGACGCCGTTGGGGAACCGCTTCAGCGTGATACACCGTCCAGCGAGGTGCGGCACCATCGCCGGCGCGATGCGGGCGTAGTAGTCGATCGCCTCGCCCTTGGTCGTGCCGGTCTCCGGGTACAGGACCTTGTCGAGGTTCGACAGCGAGAGCTCGCGCTCCCCGACCCGCACCACGGTCCCACCGCTCATCCCCCGACCCTACGCGATGAGCGATGAGCCGCCAGCGGCCGCACATCTCTCACGTCGCGGCAGGGTCCGCGAGCGCGATGAGAGATATGCGGTGCGGGGCGGCTCACCTCTCATCGCACGGGGTCGGTTGCCCGGGGGCGGGGTCAGGCGGACTTGCGGACGCGCCGTGGCTTGGCGGGCGCCTTGCCCACCACTTCCAGGTCGGGGCCACCTGCCGGGTGCCGGCCGCGAGCGGCCTTCGCGGCCTTCACGCTGGCCTCGAGGGCCGCCATGAGATCCACGACCTGCGGCGCGGCGGCTGCGGGCTCGGGCGCTTCGAACGTTTCGCCGGCAGCCTTGCGCTCGATGAGGTCGAGCACCTGCTCGCGATACGCATCGCGATACTTCGACGGGTCGAACTCGGTCGACAACGAGGCCACCAGAGATTCGGCCATCTTCACTTCCTTGGGGCTGATCTCGATGGAATCGAGCACATTCAGCTCCTCGATCGACTCGACCTGGACGACCTCGTCGGCGAACACCATCGTGCTCATCAACAGCGTGCCCTCGGAGGCACGCACGGCGGCGACGTACTGCTTGTTGCGCATGACGAAGCGTCCGATGGCCACCTTGCCAGCGGACTCCATCGCTTGCGCCAGCAGCGCATACGGCTTCGGCGCCTTGTCGGGGGCGAGGATGTACGGCGAGTCGAAGTACACCGGGTCGATCTCGTTGAGATCCACGAACTCCTCGAGGTCGATGCTGCGGGTCGCGGATGGGATGAATGGCTCGAGCTCGTCGGGGTCGACCACGACGTAACGGCCCTTGCTGATCTCGTATCCCTTGACGATGTTCTCGTCGGGCACGTCCTCGCCGGTATCGGCCGACACCTTCTTGAGGCGGATCCGGCTCAGCGTGCGCTCGTCGAGCTGGTTGAACGACACGCTCTTCTTGCTGACGGCGTGGAACATCTTGATGGGGATGGCTACGAGCCCGAAACTAATCGTCCCGCTCCATACTGGCCTCGGCATACCTGCAAGTCTGCCCGGAAATTCGTCGATTAACCAGGCCTAGCTCAACCGGCAAGCACGGCGCGGGCCACCAGGTCGGTTCCGAACGCAGTCAGAATCGCGAGATACAGCAGTCCGGTGGCCGCCATCACCGCCGAGTAGTAACGCTCGCGCAGCGCCGCCTTCGTGACGAACACCAGCACGATCGTGGTCACCGCGCATGCTGCCCAGAACCAGCCGAGGGTACCGTTCCAGCCGTCGTCGACCGCTCCGGTCCACACCGAGACCATGCCGGTGGGCAACAGCAATGCAGCAATCTCGATCGGCCACACCCACGCCAGCGCATGCACCAGCTCGTTGAGGTGTCGTCGCGGGAGGCCGGGCTGAACGAGGTACCAATGGCCGAGCAGCATGGCGTCGGTGACCGCCCCCAGGAACGCAGCGCCGGCAAACATCCGCAGCAGCGACACCACAAGATTGCCTCCGGCGTCGACAGAAGCGGCGACGAGACCGACGATGCCCACAATTGGAGCGAACAGGTCGACGACGGGTGGGAACTCACGCCCGGCCAACTGCTGCGTGGCCTGTCGTTCGATGCCCGTCATCTCGGCAACCCGTTGCGTTCGTCGGCCATGTTCCGCGGTCTGCCCGGACACACCGGCGTGCCGGTGGACGACGGACACTGCCAGGGCAAAGGCTGCAGCTAGGGCAACGGCGGAGCCACTGATCTCGCGAACCCAGACGATGCCGAATCGCGCCCCGAGCATGACGGCCGCGACAGCCATCGACATGTAGATGCCGCGCAGCAGCCAACCGTACCCGATTCCCACCTCTCGGCGCCGGGTCGTGAACCACAGAAACGCCAGCCCACCTACCGCCCACTGGAGCAGCACCGACGCGGCATCGAGGCGTATCACGCCGGGCAGGCTAACCATCGACCGCGACGGTGAACGTGTCACTCACTCGGGTGATTGACGATAAAAAAAACTTTGCAGGTTACAAAACCTTTTCAATTCCGCGTCGTGTCAGCTTTATACAATTCAACCAGTGGACGGTCTCACAGAGTTCGTTCACGAAACGAAGTCTCTCCGGTCGGTACCGGTTCCCACTTCGTCGATGAGCACCCGTCCCGCGAGTCGATGAAGCCACCGCCCGCCGCGTGATGCCGGTGCGACCGGAGAGCTCCAATCGAACCCTCGCGGCCACCGTCCCGGCCAGCGGGGGTTCGATTCTTTTTCGGCCCAGATTTTCGGCGCAAGTAGACCCGTGCTCGACGCTGCCATGCCGTACATTCGCGTAATGCGCACTCGGGCGGGGACCCTTTGGCTGGTCGTTTGGCTGGTCCTTTCGCTCGTGGTGCTCGCGGGATGCTTCACCGGCGAGCGCCCGTCGTTCAATACGGAGCCATTTCCACTCGGCTCGTCCAGCGGCGACCCTGCGATCGACCAGGTGCTCGACCAGTTCGATGCCACCAACGACGGCCCCTACACCGCCGACTACACGGTGCTGACGAAGTTCGGCAACACAACCCGGCCGGCTGTCGTGTCATTGGAGGCGTCTCGTCGATCGGTCACCGTGGGAGATGTGCGGTTCCTCACCACGAATCGCGGGTCACAAACCTGCCTGCTCGCCAAACCCGATCCGTGCTCGTCGAGCATCGACCCGGCACGAATCAGTGACACCCAAATCACCCCCGATTTCTACAGTGCCGACGCCGCCAAGCGCTTGCGCCGCAGTGCCGTCGCCCGCACCGGTACCCCCGTCGCCCACGTCGACCAGATCGCCGGGCAGTCCGCCACCTGCGTCGATGTGCCCGTCTCGGGCGGGACGTCTGTGTTCTGCGCGCTCACCGACGGTCCGTTGGCCAGGCTCGACGATGGAGCAGTCTCGATCAACCTCACGCAATACGCGCCGGCCATCGCCGAATCGCTGTTCGCGACGAATCTGAGCAGCAGCAGTCAGGATTAGCCGGATGGGGTGCGAGCTCAGGGGTCGTTGCAAGGAGACGGGTCAGGCGTCGACGGCGACCAGCGCGTGATCGACGTTGTTGACGGCCAGAGGGCCGGCGTCGGTGGCAACCACGATGTCTTCGAGTCGCATCCCCCAACGCCCGGGTAGGTAAATCCCGGGTTCGACACTGAAGGCATGGCCGGCCTCCAGCGGGAGACCGTTGCCTTCGACCATGTAGGGATCCTCGTGCTCTTCCATCCCGATTCCGTGACCGGTGCGATGCATGAAGTATTCCCCATACCCGGCAGCCGTGATGATCCCTCTGGCGACGCGATCGACCTCCTCGCATGGAGTCCCAACGATGCCTGCCAGCACAGCGGCGCGTTGCGCCTCGTGCAACACCGCGTACGCCTCGGCAACCTCCGCTGGCGGCTCACCCAGGAAAACGCAACGGGTGATGTCACTGCAGTAGCCATCCATGGTTCCGCCGAAGTCGCACAAGACGATTTCGCCCTCGTGTATCACGCGGTCGCCGGCGTGGTGGTGCGGTGAGGCCGCGTTCTCGCCCGCCGCGACGATCGCGAAGTTGACGCGTTGATGACCCTCGGCCAGGATCCGTGCCCCGAGGTCGGCGCTGACCTCGGCCTCAGTGCGGCCGGCCAGCGGAATTCGCCCGCTCTGGAGCTCGGCGGCGATTCGGTCGACGGCCGCACCTGCGGCAGCCAGAGCGGAAATCTCGTCAGCGTCCTTGCGCATGCGAAGCGAGTTCATCACCTCGGTCGAGCGCACGTAGCGAGTCGTCGACGACGGCCAAAGGGCTAACAAGTCGACGAGGAACCTCGCCCACATGGTGTCGCCGACAGCCGCGGTACTCGGCTGCCCGACCAACCCGGCGACCACTGCAATCGGATCGTCGGTCTCGTTCCACCGCAGCAGGGTGAACACCTCGGGCCGATCGACGACACGCGGCGCCTCCATCCGTGGCACGACCAACGTGACCTCGCCCTCCTTGGGCACGACCAGCATCGTCAACCGCTCCAGCGGCATTGCTTCGTAGCCGGTCAGGTACGGGAGGTCGCGCCCGACCGACACCAGCAGCACGTCGATGTCGGCCTCGTGCATGCGAGCGCGGGCGCGAGCAAGGCGATCGACGTACGTGGCGGTTGGGGTGACGGCGGTCATCGAGCCATTCTTGCTCCCACGAACGACAACGACACGGTGTCGCCGATTGACAGTGCGTCGGCCGCCTGCCGAGCGTGGTAGCTGCTGCGAGTCAAGGGACTGGCCTCGACGTGCCCGATGCCCAGCGACTCGCCGAGCAACTTCCACTGCACGAACTCATCGGGTTCGACCCAGCGCGCCACCGGAAGGTGATGCGTCGTGGGCCGGAGGTACTGCCCGATGGTCACGATGTCGACGCCAACGCCGGCGAGGTCGGCGAGGCACCCCTCGATCTCGTCGGGCGTCTCGCCCATTCCGACGATCAATCCCGATTTCGACGTCAGCGCGGCGTCTTTGGCACGCGCCAGGACCGAGAGGCTCCTCGCGTATCCGGCAGATGGCCGCACCGCGCGTTGCAGACGGGCGACGGTTTCGATGTTGTGGTTCAGCACGTCGGGGCGGACCTCGAACAACAGCGCCAACGAATCGACATCACCTTTGGCGTCGGAGATCAGCGTCTCGATGCGCGTGCCGGGGCAGCGTTCGCGGATGGCCTCGACACAGCGCGCAACATGAGCCATCCCGCCGTCGGCAAGATCGTCGCGAGCCACCATCGTGAGCACCGCGTGAGCAAGACCCATTCGCGCGACGGCTTCGGCCACCCGACCCGGTTCGTCGTCCGCGGGCGCCAGCGGTTTGCGGGTATCGACCAGACAGAACCCGCAGGCGCGTGTGCATCGCTCGCCGAGCACCATGAACGTCGCGGTGCCGTCGGCCCAGCAATCGCTGAGGTTGGGGCAGCCGGCTTCCTCGCACACGGTGACCAGATCGAGATCGCGCACCGTCTTCTTCAGCGAGATCACCTCAGCACCGTGCACCACCTTCGGGCGCAGCCACTCGGGCTTGCGGGTCGAGATCGACAAGCCGTCGGAGACACCAACCTGCGCCAGTCGACGCACGACGGTGCCGGGACCCTCGCCCCGCGAGAACGCCGAGAGATCGTCGGGGCGGTGCTTCCATGCGACGTCTTGGCGTTCGCTCTCCCCGCGACCCCAGGTGGTCGCCGCGTGGCGGGCAACGACGTCGGCGACGGCCTGCAGCGAAACGTCGATGCCTTCTTCGGCCAGCGACGTGACCGGCTTGTCGGAGATGCCGCACGGCACGATGTGGTCGCGCATGTAGCGCATGTCGGGGTCGACATTGAGTGCGAAGCCATGCATCGTGCGGCCATGCGCCAGTCGAACTCCGATCGCGCAGATCTTGCGCGGGTTGGGCCCGTCGACGCCGACCCACACGCCGGGGTACTCGTTGAGGCAGCCGACATCGGTCACACCCAGTTCCGTAAGACTTGCGACGATGACGCGTTGGATGGCGCAAACGTGATCGGCAGCACCCACGGAGTTCGAAACGTTGACGATGGGATACCCGACCAGTTGCCCAGGCCCGTGATACGTCACGTCGCCGCCCCGTTTCACCGACACCAGATCGGCACCGACCGATACAGGATCGACGCGGATGTTGACGGCGAGATCCGCCCGTGGGCCGTGCGTGAACACGTGTGGATGTTCGAGCAGCAGGAGGTGATCCTCGATGCCGTTGGAGAACAACGCCTGTTGAACCGCGAGCGCCTCGCGGTAGGGGACCCTGCCGAGCCAGCGAACCCGCAGTGTCATGTCACAACTCGGCGGACCAGTCGCGGGTCTCGAGGGCCTGCTTGATCTTCACCAAGAAGCCCGCAGCGTATGCGCCATCGAACGCGCGGTGGTCCCACGACATCGCCAGATTGCCAACTGGATGGATCGCGATGCCCTCGCCACCATCAGCGGTCTTCACGACGACGGGTTTGCGATTGATCGCATCGGTCGACAGAATCGCGACCTGCGGCTGGTTGATGATGGGCATCGTCAACACGCTGCCGGCCGAGCCGTTGTTGGAGATGGTGAAGGTACCGCCGCTGATCTCGTCGGGACCCAGCTTGCGGCTGCGCGCCCGGCTGGCAAGGTCGTTGATCTCGCGGGCGATGGCACGCAGGCGCTTGGTCTCAGCGGCGCGAACCACCGGCACCAGCAAGCCCTCATAGTCCAGGTCGACGGCGATGCCGATGTCGATGTAGTGGTGCACGACCAGATCGTCGTCGGAGACACTGGCATTGAGATGCGGGAACTCCTCGAGAGCCTCGACGACCGCTCGGGTGATGAACGGCAGGTAGGTGAGCCCGAATCCTTCCGATGCCTTCCACTCGTTCTTGACCTGGTTGCGGGCGACGTCGACGTTGGCGAAGTCGACGTCGACAACGCTGAACGCATGCGGGCTGACGCCCTTGCTCATCACCATGTGGCTGCCCGTGAGCTTGCGGATCTTCGACAGCCGCACTGTCGAGTCGCGCTCCCCCGCTGCTCCGGAAGGGCGCGGCGTCGCGGCAGCGGGAGCACCTGGTGCAGACGCCGGTGCAGCGGCAGGCGCCGTCGGCGCCGGTGCAGCGGCAGGCGCAGCAGCTTGCGCGGGCTGCTTCGCCATCTGATCGATGTAGTCGAGAACGTCGTCGCGCGTGATACGACCGCCGGGACCCGTGCCTTTCACGACGTCGACATTGATGTTGTGCTCGGCGACCAGGCGTCGCACCACCGGTGACAGCAGTCGATTGTCGGACGGCGCGTCGGTGGGTTCCGACTCCGGTACGTCCGCGGCAGGCTGTGGAGCGGCCGGCGAAGCGGGGGCTTCGGCCGCGGGTGCCGCAGCGGTAGCAGGTGCCGGAGCGGCAGGTGATGGTGCCTGTGCCTCAGCCGCGGGCTGGGCGGCCTGTTCCTTCGGAGGTAACGCGGGTGGTGCGGCGGGCTCGCCGTCGGGCGCAGGATCCGCGATGTCGGCCGACGGGGCCTCTGCGGCATCCGGGGTCTCGGCGGCCGGAGCTGGAGCCGCTGGTGCAACCGCTGCCGCGGGCGCGCCGGCAGCCTCGCCGACGACTGCGATGACGGCGCCGACCGCAACGGTGTCACCCTCTTGCACCCGGATCTCGGTCACCGTGCCGGTGATGGGTGAAGGCACCTCGGTGTCGACCTTGTCGGTGCTGACCTCGAACAACGGCTCGTCGGCAGAGACGCTGTCACCGACCTTTTTGAACCATCTGGTAATCGTGCCTTCGGTGACGGTTTCACCGAGTTGTGGCAACGTGACATCGGCCATGGTGTGGTCTCTCTCTTCGATCGGATCAGGCGTTCAGGCTGCGGCCCGTGAGCGACAATACGGTTTCGCCGAACAGTTCGGTGAGGCTCGGATGGGGCTGGATGAATTCGGCGACTTCCGCTGCAGAGGCTTCCCAGTTGACGGCAAGATAACCGCCGCTGAGCTGCTCTGTGACCCACGGCCCCACCATGTGCACTCCGAGGATCTGACCCGCTCTGCCATCGGGCAGCTTCTTGGCGATGATCTTCACCAGCCCGTCGAGCTCGCCGAGGATCTGCGCACGACTGTTGGCGCGGAACTGATGCTTGGCGACGACCACCTCGTGGCCGGCCTCGCGCGCCGCTTCTTCGCTCGGACCCGAGAACGCGACCTCGGGATGGCAGTAGATCGCCCACGGCACCCGGTCGTAGGCAATCGGGTGAGGGTTCTCGCCGAGGATGTCCTTGGTCACGAGAATGGCTTCGGCATACCCCACGTGTGCTAGCTGCGGCGTGTTGATGATGTCGCCGATTGCATAAACGCCGGGCTCGCCGGTGCGGCAGTACTCGTCGACCTCGATGTGACCGCTCTCGCTGAGCTTGACTGCAGTGCCCGACAGACCGAGCTTGTCGGCGAAGGGTCGGCGACCGATGCTGACCACCACGGCGTCGACCTCGATGTTGTCGACCTCGCCTCCGTCGCCGCCGACGCAGTGCACGGTGGTGCCACCGCTGTCATTGCGTGTATGGCCGAGCACTTTGACAGCGGTGCGGATGTCGATGTTCTTCTTCTTGAAGCTGCGCACGACGACGTTGGCGAC
>JBDTWJ010000016.1:0-35718 GCA_040006755.1 Ilumatobacteraceae bacterium
CGGTCGAGCAGGGCAACACGCTGTACATCTATCCGGAGCAGTACGAGGGCCAGGAATGTCACCCGCTGATCTTCTGCACCGGTCCGGTGCCGGCACAGCAGGTCGAACCACTCTTTCCCTGGTTGATGCGACACACCGGGGCCAAGACGTTCTACATGCCGTCTGCCGACTACATCTGGCCCCACACGATGAACAAGAAGGTACGTGAGGTCGTCTCGGCCGAGGGCGGTTCGGTGGTCGGCGAGGAGTACTTCCCGATGGACCACACGGACTACGACGGCGTCGTCGACGACATCATGGCGACCGGCGCCGATGTGGTGTTCAACACCATCGTTCCTCCAGGGCTGACGCCGTTCCTCGAGCGACTGTTCAACGCCGGCTTCACGAAGCGGGGAGGGCACATCGTCTGCACGTACTTCGACGAGAACTTCCTGAACCTGGTGCCGGCGGAGCACGTCGAGGGCCTGTACGGGTGTCTCGACTTCTACCGAGCTGTCAGCGATCCCTTCAGCACTGCACTGCTCGCCAAGTACGACGAGCGCTTTCCCGGCAGTGCCATGTTCACTGCGGGCAGTGCGTGTTCGGGCATGTACCGAGGGCTGAAACTGTGGGAGTCGGCAGTCAACGAGGCCGGTTCGCTCAATCAGGACGACGTCGTGAAGGCGTTGGACCACGCCAGTATCGCGCGAGGACCGGGAGGTCCTGCCGAGATGGTGGCCGGGCAGCACCACGTGCGCATGAACATGTACATCGCCCAGTCGCAAAAAGGCACGTTCGAGGTCGTCAAGAACCTGGGCATCATCGACCCGAAGGAGTGCGAGGTCCAGAGATGAGGTGCCGCAGTGGTCGCTTTTGGGTCGTCCGAGAGCGACCACTGCGATGTCGACGCTGACGACACGCACGTGCCGCCTGGCCACGTCCGCGCCAGGAAGGGTCGAACTTACGGACCCTCTCTCCAACCGCGATGTCCGCGAGCTACGGGTGCGACAACACTTCGAAGCTGTTGTCTGGAGCGAACTTCAACCGGGTTGCAGACCGTCGGTCACAACGCGGTTTACCCGACGATGCGGTCGGGTACAGCCCCTGCCCGGCGTCTCCATTCGCAGGAGCGCCAGTTCCCCCGGAAAGGACAACAATCGTGTCAACCGACGAGTCAGTCTCCACCGACCTCATCCGTACCCTCGAGAACGGCAAGGAGGGTTTCGACAAGGCCGCTGAAAAACTGGACGAGGCCAACCAGAGCGACGTCGCCGCCAAGTTCCGCGAGTTCGCCACGCAACGAGCAGCGATGTCCGACGAGCTCAAGACCATCGCCGGCGCATACGGCGACGACGTCACGCAGCGCACCACGATCCCCGGCGCCATCCACCGCGGCTGGATCGCGGTGAAGGACCAGTTCACCAGCGACAGCGCAGAGGCGGTGATTGCGGCAGCCGAGACAGGCGAGGCTCACGCGCTCGAGGAATACCGAGACGCCCTCGCAGCCGACGTCTCACCCGAGTTTCGCCCTGTCGTGGAACGGCAGATGGCATCGGTACAGTCCGCGCACAACTACGTTCGAGGGTTGTTGCCTGACAGCTGAGCCACCTCGCACTGCTCGGTTGGAAGCGTTCGCAAGCGTTCTGATCTGACGGCTGATCTGAGGTCAGCGCGGGAGCGCTACGAGGATGAGGGTGGTCCACACCAGATGCGTGGCGACAGGTGCGATCAGTCCTCCAGTGCGCCGTCGCTCCACCGCGAAGACCGTGCCCATCACGATTGCCGCGAGGGTGAGCGCGGTGTTGCCGGCGACGGCGATCACGCCGACGTACAAGACCGTTGAGAGCACCAGCGGTGACCTAGAGCCGATCGCGCGCGGGAGGGCTCCCCGGAAGAAGAGCTCCTCGCCGACGCCGTTGACGAGCGCCAGCGTCAGCACAACAGCGACCGATGCCGCGTCTGCTCGTGCGAGCACGCTATCGATCGGAGCCGAGAGCACCGAGATGCGCTTGCCGATCCAGGCAGCAAGGACGAACACCCCGAACGTAGCGACCCCTGTGGCGACGCCGAGTGCGAGATCGTTGCGCGCGCTCCCGAGGCCGATCCACGGAATTGGTCTGGCGAGCATCGCCGCGCAGACCCACACGAACGCGAGGAGGTATCCGGTGACGACGAACGCTGCGCTGCCCCGCGGCACGTGAAGCGTCACGATGATCAGCGCCGTCCCGGCGGCGAGCGCGACGACGACCACCACGCGCTGCCGCCGAGCTCCGCCTGCTCCAGCGGCGCAGGCATCGGAGCCGTCCATCGGAACGTCAGGCAGCAGCTGAGCCCTCACCGGCCGTGTCCGCTTTGCGTGCCCGCCGATCGCCGATCGCGATCCTCGCGGCGTCAACAAAGCGCATCGGGTGATGCCCGCTGAGCGCTTCGAGGCGCCGCTCGGTGACCACGACCTCGTTGGTCATCGAATCGACGAGCGAGCGCGCCGTGCGGAGGTCCACGTCGGTGATCAAGCGGAGCCAGTGCGAGGACAGCGCCGGTGTCAGTAGGGGCACCGGAAAGATGTGGAGCCGCCGGCCCATCTCGTGGGCGGCCACCTCGAGCATCTCGCGATAGGACATCGACTCCGGAGCACCGACGTCGAAGTGCTCGCCGGTAACGTTCAGATCGAGGACAGCAGCAAGGTATGTGACCACGTCGTGCAGTGCGACCGGCTGGGTCTCGGTCTGCACCCAGCGCGGTGTGATCATGATGGGGAGGCGCTCGACGAGCTGGCAGAGGATCTCCCAGCTGACGCTGCCGTCACCGACCACGATGCCGGCGCGCAGCGCGGTGGTCGGTCCCTCAGCGAGCAGGATCTTCTCGACGTCACGTCGGCTTCGCAGGTGCGCTGACAGCGTGTCGCCGTCCTGGCCGAGGCCACCGAGGTAGACGATCCTGGTAACGCCTCCTGCAACCGCCGCGCGTGCGAACGCACGGGCACCGTCGCGATCGCGTTCCTCGAAGTCCTCACGGTCGAGGGCATGCACCAGGTAATAGGCCGCGTCCATCCCGTCCAGCGCGGCACGCAGCGACGCCGGCTCGGACACGTCGCCAAAGACCTGCCGGACCCCACTGGACGCGTCAGAAGGCAGCGACTCCGGACGGCGAGTCATGACGACGACCTCGTGCCCTTCGCCGGCGAGTCTTGTGACGAGATGGGAACCCACGAACCCGGACCCACCGGCGACGAGGACCCTCACCGACGCAGCCGTGTCGTTCGCTGAGATGCGGTTCGCTCACTGGCTGCTCGAGACGGCATGTCACAGCGTACCCGCGGGGCCTTTCGGGCAAACGTCCGCGCTGGAGGGGTCTCGCTAGGCCATCTTCATGAACATCTTCTGAACGTCGTCGATGGCGTAGCCGTCGCGGGCAGCTTCATCGGGATGGGCGAGGCAATACGTGATTCCGGAGGCGATCAGCTTGAATCCTGCCTGATCGAGGGCTTTGCTCGCTGCAGAGATCTGGGTGACGACATCTCGGCACTCTCGCCCGTCGGTGAGCATCTGCTGTATTCCGCGGAGCTGGCCCTCTACACGGCGCAAGCGCGCCACGAGGTCATCGACGGTGGTTGCTGGCAGTTCCATGGCGGCCTCCGGTGTGAGTGTGGTACCCTAGGGGGTATGGTACACCATAGGAGGGTGACCAACATGGACATCATCACCATCGAGACCAAGGCGCTGGGTGATCGCAGCTACGTGATCATCGACAGCGAGAGTGGCGCCGCGGCGGTCATCGACCCACAGCGCGACATCGACCGAATCGAGTCAGTGCTTTCCGAGACCGGTGCACGCGTCACCCACGTCTTCGAGACTCACATCCACAACGACTACGTCACCGGCGGCCTCGAGCTAGCTCGGCGGAATGGCGCCGTCTACGTCCTATCGGCGGAGGACGATGTTGCTTACGCCAGCGAGCGCACCGGCGCCTGCGACGGCGATGAGTTTCAGGTCGGCAACTTCGTCGTGCGCGCTGTCCGCACCCCGGGTCACACGCCGCACCACCTTTCGTACGTGCTCATCGACGATGGCGAGCCCATTGCTGCGTTCACCGGAGGCTCGATGCTGTACGGCACCGTGGGCCGAACCGACCTCATCGATGCGGAATCCACCGAGTCGCTCACCCGGGAGCAGTTCCGGTCGGTGCGCCGCCTGGCGAGCGATCTACCCGGAAACGTCGGCGTGCACCCCACCCATGGCTTCGGGAGTTTCTGCTCTTCCGCTGCATCGAGTGGGGCGACGCGGAGCACCATTGCCGAGGAGCGCGCCAACAACGCCGCGCTCGCTACCGACGAAGACAGTTTCGTTGCCACGCTTCTGAATGGTCTGACCGCTTACCCGCGGTACTACGCATTCATGGGCGCCATCAACCGCGGCGGCCCGGCTCCCGTCGATCTCACGCCACCAGAGCCGGTCGATCCCACCGAGATTCGCCGCCGCATCCACGCCGGCGAATGGGTGGTTGATCTCCGCTCCCGCACTGCTTTTGCGGACGGTCATCTCGTCGGAACCGTGAACATCGAAGTCGGCGACTCGTTCGCAACGTATCTCGGCTGGACGATTCGGTGGGGCACCCCCGTGACCCTTGTGGGCGACTCTGCCGCAGAGGTCGAGGAGGCTCAGCGGCAGATGGTGCGGATCGGCATCGACCGCCCGGCCGGGCGCGCCGAGGGCGGGCTCGACGTCTGGGCTGCGGGAGGCGTGGTACGCAGCTACCGCTCCGCGTCCTTCGCTGACCTGGCCAAGGAACGCGCCAGCCGCGACATCGTCGTGCTCGACGTTCGCCGTGATGATGAATGGGCGGATGGCAGGATCCTCGGCGCCGTTCACATCCCGCTCGACGAAGTCGAACGGCGCATGGCTGACATCCCGGACGGAGAGGTCTGGGTGCATTGCGCCTCCGGCTACCGAGCCGCGATTGCCGCATCTCTCATGGACCGCAGCGGACGCGGAATTGTCGCTATCAACGACGAGTGGAGCGCGGCGGCGAAATCCGGTCTTCAGATCACTTCCTGCGACTGATGAGGTCGCGCTTGTTGTTCGTGGACATCTCGCACCTCGGTCTTCGGGGCTGACGGGAATGCCGGCATGGCCCGCAGTGACGGGAGCGGGACTGGTGGTCGGCGTGCTCTTCGGTCTGTTCGGGGTGGGCGGATCGAGCTTCGCGACTCCTGCACTCGGGCTGTTGGGAGTGCCAGGCCTCATTGCGATCGCGGCGCCGCTCCCCGCCACGATCCCCGCTGCAATCGCCGGGATGATCGCCTACATCCGCCGCGGCGAAGTGGAGTGGCCCGTCGCCCGATGGGCGATCTACGGCGGTGTACCGGCCACCGTGCTTGGCGCGCTCATGTCTCGATACTTCGGCGGCCCGTTCCTGCTCGTCGCCTCTGGAGTCGTGCTCGCTGCGGTCGGCGTGCGGATACTTCTCCCGCTCCCCGAAAGGAGCCTCGCAGGCCTCGCCCGGCGCCGTCCGGGCATCGTCATTCCCGCGGCAGCCGCCATCGGGCTCTTCACCGGCCTGCTCGCCAACGGCGGTGGCTTCCTCCTCGTGCCCCTCTTTGTGCTCGTTCTCGGACTCACGATGCCTGAGTCGGCAGGCACAAGCCTGGTCGTCATTGCTGTGCTGTCCGTGCCCACACTCGCCACTCACTGGGCACTCGGTCACATCAACTGGTCCGTCGCCGCCGCCTTCGCGCTGGGATCGATACCCGGCGCTGTGATCGGTTCACGCGTGGCTCAACGCCTGCCTGCCGAAGCCATGAAGCGCGGCTTCGGCGTGCTCCTGATCGGCTTTGCCGTGTATTTCGTAATCCGCCAACTCACCCATCCCTAGGACGCGAGCACGGACCGCAGAACCGGGCGGTTCATCACCTCAGCCGGGCGCTTCGGTTTTGGCTGGCTGGTGAGTGGGCGTCGTCGGGCGTCGGTGTTGGTCGGTGGCTTCACCGGCGTACGTGAGTGCGAGGAGACCGCCCAACAGAATGAGGTCCTGTGGTCGGTCGGCGGCGATGTGGGCGATCAGCGCAATCCGGGCGCCAACGCACATGACGGCGCCGAGTAGGGAGATCGACCTGTGACTCTGAGTTCGGTCGGCGAGGCAAACGTTGGCCAGGTTCACGCCAGCGAAGTCGGCGACGTTGGCGAACACAAGTGACACGGCGGCAGCCAGGAAACACCCCGACGAGCGGCTCGCCGGCGATCTTGTCCTCAAGCTGGGTTGGGGAGCTCGCATTGCAGGCGCCCCGTTGGTTCCCGGACCATTTCGGCGCCAGCGACAGTTCCGGGGGCGGCTCACGTTACCTCGTAACACCCCGGCGCGATGCTCCGCGTATGTGCTTGCGATGCGATGGTTACTCAGAAGAACAGATTCACAACACGACCGAGATGCATATCCTCGTCTGCGGCTGGAGCGTTGCCGCGGTCGAAGAGGATCCGCCGTGGTCGTACTCGATCGGCGTTCTCGAAAAGTTCGCTCATCCCGAGCTCGTCGTCATGGACATGGAGATCCAGGCCGCGGGCTCCTTGATCAACTACGTCGGGTCGCAGGTCCGCGACGGTGGCGGATTCCTCGACCACGATGCACTGCGCGCCGAGGGAATTCGGCTCGTCGACGTCCACGAGCGTCACATGCGATCGCGCTTGTTCAAGTCGTGGACGAGGTACTACGGCGAGCAGCCGCAGGCAGGCGACTTCGTTCAGATCCTGCCACCCCCGGAGCTGTTCTGCCCATGCCATCGACACGCGTATCGCCGACTCGATCGCGTCGCGTGACTGCTACTCCGAAAGTGGGAGGCTCTGCGTCGGCCGGACCCGAACGATGGCCTGAGAATATTGGTCAGTACTGGATCATGTGGATGTCGCGGTTCGAGCGCAGTTCGAATGCTTTCTCGATCTGGTCGAACGACCAGTAACTCGGGCCTGAATCAGCGGGGTCGAGCGCCCAGATCTGGGTCCCCTCCTCTGTGCCGTCGCTGTCGATGCCGTCGGCAACGATCACGTGCCCGGTGATACCGACGATGGTGGGGCTGCGGTACAACAGTTGCTCCCACCCTTCGTGCGTCATGCACGACCCCGGCACATGCTGCAAGTTCCAGTACTGCAGCAACGCGGGATACTGGTCGTCGTTGCAACCGGCCTCGACGTCTATCCCGGCTTGGCGGGCGAGACGTCTTCATCCGTCAGCGACGTACCGTCACGGAAGTTCACCAGCATGGAGATGCACGCCGCCCAGCAGGTCATGCCGTGCTGCTGTCGAACGTGCTGGGCACCATGAGCGAAGCATTGTCCAGCCATTGTCAAACCTCCTGTTGGTGGGGACCCCCACAATGCGCTCACGAGTGTCACGCACCAAGGCATGAACGGGTGTCCGGACGGGCAACCTTCGTTGCACTCCCGGTAGACAGGTCACGAAACATCCGGCATCGGCGGACATCTCGTGACGTGTCTCGACGAAACAGGGTCAATGATCTTTTGGCGAGCTGCGGGTCACGTGCACTCGCACGTGATGAAAAGTCGCCCACCGCCGCCGGACGGCTTCCGGACGAGCTGACAATTCCCCGTCCTACAGGTGCCAGAGCAGAACAGGCGACCGGCAGTCGTGAATCCGAGCGCGCACGAATCCACCTCGTCGACGACGGGCGGATCGACAGGATCCTTTCCGCGAAGGCAGGTGCATCCCTTCCCGAAGGTGATCCCTCCGGGCGTTCTCACGATCTCGGGAATGCATGCGACGCCTTCGTCGGAACCGGCGGCGCAGGCGAGGAAGCCCATGTATCCACCGAAGGGATCCGGTACGACGAACATTCCTTTCGCGTCCGTGCCGATCCTCCTCTTGGAGATCGGTAGCCCCTCGCTGATCTTGTCCCACTGCTCCAGGGTGAAGTGGATGATCAACGGTTCGGATGGCAGAGGATCCTTGAGGAAGCTCCTGAAGTTTCGGGTGACCGGAGTCTTGGCTCTTGCCATCTTGCGCTCCTTTCGCGCGTTTGCTCGCCCCGTTGCATCGTCGCGAGCACCGACGAGACATGTCAACCGTCAATTCACGTTTCCTCAGGCACGTCCACGGCAGGTCAGGTACGAAATCTCCGGAGGCGCCGGACAATCCGTGACTTGACTCGACGTGACGTTCACGCTCACTCCGTCCGCAACTCGAGTCCGGGGCGACGATGCAACGCCAGCACACCAGCGATCGTGCTTGCTCCAAGACAGAACAGGACCGTTCCAGCGACGACCGACCACACCACGCCGGGAAGCACCGTCTCTGCGATTGCTCCGACGTTGCCGACCAACTCGCGGTTGATTGCCCGGCCGGCGACGAAGCCGACGCTGCCTCCGACGACGACGCCGATCAGTGTGGTGATCACTCCTTGCCAGATGTACACGGTCACGACCTGACGGCTCGTGAAACCGAGTGCACGGTGAAGCGCTACCTCGCGGCGGCCGAGCCTGACCGTGAGCACGATGGCGTTGACGAGCGCGCCGATACCGAGAAGTGCCAGCAATTGCCCGACGCGCGCGGGCAGACCACCGAGTTGGCCGATGTTGCCGACCTCGGAGGGAGGCACCACCGGTGTAAAGCCGAGGGTTGAATATCGATCGATCCCCGCGGCCTGATCGGCCCCAGGGGCGAACCGAGCCACGGCGCCTCCAATTCTGGGCTCGATCACGCCACGGAGCCCGTCGAGGGTCATCGAAAAGCCAGCGCCGGCAAGATCGACTCCCGGGTCGAGGTTGTCCCCGACGACTGCCAGTTCCACGTCGCCGGTGTAGCCGCCTGCCGTGATTCGGTCGCCGATCCTGACGCCGAGCTGCTCCATGAGCGCAGCTCCGATGACGACCTCGTCGGGTCGGCCCGGCGAGCGTCCCTCGGTTTGCTTGATCGATATCGTGCCCTTGATGCTCTCGAACGCATTCGGGTCGACGTCGGCTTCGCCACCTGGGCCCACGACATGAACCAGCGGAGCTGATGGCAGCTGGACCCACACGATGGCTACTGCTTCGAGATCAGGGTCGGGTACCAACTGCTCGGCAAGCGCCCGTTTGTCGCTGCCACTGTCCAAGAGGTTGGTGAGGTGGAAGTCGGCTCCGTACAGAGCAGGCGTCACAAGTACCCGGTCGATGGAGTGTTGCAACGTCAACGCCCCGACAAGGCCTGCCGACGAGAGGAAGACACCGATGATGGCGCCGCGCCCGTGGCCGAACGCCAGCCTGTTGCCGAAGGCGAGCGCCGGCCCGACCCGCCAACCAGCGGTCCTTCGCGATGCGCGCTCATCGCGACTCGTCAGCGAGGCAACTGCCGCGATGGCAAGTGCCAGCACCAGCACGATGGCAGCACCGGCAATGACGATGGTCGGTTCCCAACGAAACCCAGGATCCGGCTCGGCCAATCTGGTCAGCCCGACTGGTGACAGCGGGGACAGGAGGTACGCCACGCACACCGCACCTATCGCGCCGAACACCATTGATGGGACCATGACAAGCAGCCGGCCCAGCCGGCGTTCGAGGTTGGTCATGCCGAGAGCGGCGCGCGTCGCATCGCCGGCGAGCACCAGCCGCCCAACGCGACTGCACGCCAGGTACAGCGTGACGATGCCGGCCGCTGCCGCCGCAAGAGCGATCAGCAACCAGGCGCGGTGCTGCAAAGCGACCGTGTCGGAGATCCGGCTCTCGAAGTCTTCCTGCCCCTCGATCGTTGCATTCGGGTAGATCTCGGCGAGGTGGGCCTCGACCGCATCGATCGACCGCGGATCGGCATTCACCAAGACATTGCACATGCAACTGCCGATCGAGTCGTGGTACTTGTCGTAGAAAGCCGGTGGCAGCAGGAGAAACGGATCGGGAGCATCTGACACGTCCTCGGGTCCGCGCGATATCCCAACGATGCGAACATCCATGGCAGGCCCGCCAGGAACAATGGTGCTCTGTTGGTCCAGCGATTCCGCCATCTGCTCGGGCGTCAGTGACTCGAGCGTGACGGTGTCTCCGAATCGTTGATCGACTTGATCGATCATCGCTTCGTTCATGATGACGACGTCTGCGGCGAGCTCGGAGAGATCGTGAGGCTCGGTACCCTCGAGCCAAAGCGGTCGCAGCGACTCACCGCGCCGATCCACGATTGCGAGTGAGAAGAAGTTGGGAAAGCTGGTCGGTGCGACGGTCATCCACGCGAACTCGACAGCGCCGGTCACGCCGTCGATCTGCATGACCTCATCCAGAAGAGCTGGATCGAGGTCGAAAAAGCCACTGTCGTCGACACCGAGAACGCCGATGTTCGGCTCGTTTGTCGCGTCCAACATGCGCGGGAATGCAGTCTCGGTTCGACGGGCTCCGGCCGTGGCGGTGATGGTGGCGCCGCCGCCGACAGCAACGAGCACGAACAGCAGAGCCAAAGGGGCCCAGCGACGTCGCAATTCGCGTCGCGCCCAGAACAAGACGCCGGTGTTCACCCGGCCATTGAACCCCAAACACCCCAGGTGGGCATGAGCGTGAGCACCACGGTGAGAGGGATGCCAGCAACACCGGCTCGAAGACGGTGGTCAGTGAGCGGCGAGGGCTTCGAAGGGAGGTGGGCCGAGGAGCTCTACTCCACTCGGGTTCTCTTTCGCCGACGCTTGGAGACTAGCCATGTCGACCGTGTCGGACGTGTCGTCGGTGGTCGGCTCGCTCGCGTCGCGGTAGAAGGCCTGGCCGTGCCCGGGCGTCTGCAGGCTCAGCAGGCGGGCGCGACCGGACACGACGACAAACGCGTGCGGTACCCCTTTCGGGGTGAACGTCATGCCGCCAGCACTGACTGTCGTCTCTTCGCCGTCGATGTTCACGACAATCTCGCCCTCGAGGACGTAGACCATCTCGGCTGCCTCGGGGTGTCGATGCATTGGCGTGCACTTGCCTTGCGACATGACGTCTTCCATCAGGTAGAACGCGCCATCGGTGTCCTCGGCCAAGAGCTTCCACGTATGAAGGCCACCCCCATGAAACGCTCGCTTCTCGCCTTCGCCTGGAGCTCGAATGATTGAGCCTGGAGTATTCATCATGACCTTCTTTCACTCGTTCATGGGACATTAGTCCCATGTAGAGAGTACGGTACCATTATGACAATGTCAATGCCCTACGAACTCAATGGTCGCGTCGCCCAGAAACGCCGCACTCGTGACGCACTGATCGCCGCCGCACGCGAGTTCGTCGAACTGGGAGAGGTCCCTACGGTCGAAGAGACGGCGCAAGCGGCGGAAATTTCGCGCACCACGGCATACCGATACTTCCCGAGTCAACACGCCCTGCTCGTTGCCGCTCACCCTGAAGTCGGTTTCACGTCCATGCTGCCCGACGACGCACCAGACGATGTGGCGACGCGACTCGATCTCGTCGTCGAAGCGTTCACCCGCTCGACCCTGGAGAACGAGACCACGCAACGCACCATGCTTCGTCTCTCGCTCGAAGCCGATCCGGTCGACCGCGGCGAACTGCCTCTTCGAAAAGGCAGAGGTATCAAGTGGATCGAGGAGGCGCTGGCGCCGCTCACCGAAATGTCGGAAGCGAAGCGGCATCGACTTGCGCTCGCGATACGCAGTGCAATTGGAATCGAAGCGCTCGTCTGGCTCACCGATGTGGCCGGACTTGCACGCGACGACGCGGCCGATCTTATGCGGTGGTCGGCCCGTGCCATGCTTCGCGAGGCGACTACAAGCGATTCGCCGGCGCCGAACGTTGGCCCACGAGATCGTCGGTGATGCGGAAGAGGTAGGAGCGGATCTTTCGTCCCTGGCTTCCTCTCCGGATCCTTCAGCCGGAGCAGCGACCGCCGCGTCGCACGTGAGACGATCTCCGACTGTGGAAGAACACACGGGCCTCGATCAGGTGGCGGTGCTCGGCGTGGGTACGCTCGGCGCGATCTTCGCCGAACGACTACTGGTTGCGTGCGCGTATCTCACGGTGTTCGATGTCGACCAGCGGCGCATCGCATCGCTGGTCGGGCGCGGGGCGCTAGCGGCTACAAGCGTGTCGGACCTCGCTCACGACGCGGACGTTGTGTTGGTGTCGTTGCCGAATCCAGTTACGACCCGGCAAGCAGTGCTCGGCCCATCGGGCCTGCTCGCCGAGTGCCGTCCGGGAACATTGGTCGTCGATACTTCGACCATTGATCCGACGACGGCACAGGAGGTCGCCCGGCAGGCCGCGAATCACGGAGTCGACTACGTGGAAGCACCGCTCAGTGGCGGCGACGAAGAAGGGTCGGGTGTTTATGCCGCGCGTGCCGGCGCGGCGACGTTCATCTGCGGTGGCTCCGAGTCGGCAGTCGAACGGGCGCGTCCGCTCTTGGAGGCGCTCGGCCGTCACGTGTTGCACGTCGGAGCGGCAGGAAGTGGTGCCGCCGCAAAGCTCGTGTCGAATCACATGGCGGGTCTGCACAACCTGGTCGCGTCGGAAGCGCTGGCGGTCGGCCGCGCCGCCGGGCTGTCGCTGGAGACGATGCTCTCAGTGCTTCGACATACCGACGCGCAGAGCTATTGGCTGTTCAACTATCTCGCGCCGCGCATCCTCCGCGGCGACTTCGACAATGGCTTCTCGATCGACTTGCAGCACAAGGATCATCGACTGTTCGGTGAGATGGCGACAGGCCACGGCGTCGTCACGCCCCTCAACGATCTCGCGCTGCAGTTGTACGACGCGATGCGCGCCGATGGCCTAGGTCGCAAGGACCTGACCGAGGCGGCGAACGTCGCCTGCGAGAACGCAGATCTCACGCGCTTCGACGAGTAATCTGCGCGGCCAGTCACCGAGTCTCCGGCACGAGCGGAAATTCGGTACCTCGCCGAACGAGCAGAATCCGCCCTGGAGTGCCGCGCCCGTGCCCGTTCGTGCCCGTCACCCGTCAGACGAGGTACGAAATATCCGGCATGAGCGGAGAATCCGTGACTTGCCTCGAGAAAATTAGCGGTTGACGCTG
The DNA here is from genome assembly GCA_040006755.1 of Ilumatobacteraceae bacterium. GTDB lineage: Bacteria > Actinomycetota > Acidimicrobiia > Acidimicrobiales > Ilumatobacteraceae > JAENVT01. The sequence continues at coordinate 12,964 of JBDTWJ010000016.1, forward strand.
TAGCAAAGGTTTGTCCGGCGGAGAAGATGCCCGTGACTCGTGTGACCTGACCTGGGAAAATCGGTATCTGGCGGCGGATTTCGAGCCTCCCAACGGGTGGTGTCAAACGATCCATTGACCGCGTGGAAAGATTTCGTCGACGAGATCGGAGGCACCGTGCTCGACGAGACGGACACCGCACTAGCTCGATCCACATCGCGAACTCGGGATGACGAGAGTCTCAGCGAACTCAATCGGCGCGCCAACCGGTATCGCACCGAATGTGGGTGCGCGATGGGCGGCGCGTTCCTTGTCGCGGCGCTCGTCGCCTGGGTTGCGTACGTCGTCGTCGACGGTCCCCACGACACGGGTCACATCGTGCGACAGGCATTCTTCGGTGTACCGATCGTCGTGGCCTGCAGCATCGCCGGCAAGGCCCTCGGGATCGGTGTCGCTCGTCTGAAGTACGTCGTCGTTCGGAGTCGGATCAGACGTCTCCGGAAAGTGGAGGTGTAGCCATGTCTACGTGTACACGCTGGGTGACCACCGCCGTGCTCACCTGCAAGAACTGGGCATCGAAGGTCGACTACGAGTGTGTGAGTTGGGCCGACGAGGGTGAGTCCAAGTGCAACGACTGGAAGGACGAGGGCTACGAGAAGTGTGCCGAGTGGGGCAAGGACTGCCACTGGTACACGTTCTGGAACTGCGTCGTCGAGTGGTTCTGCAAGGGCTGGTACTGGGTCGCGAACTGGGTCTGCAAAGGGTGGTATTGGGTCGCGAAATGGGTGTGCAAAGCCTTCGCGTGGGTGGTGAAGGCGATTTGTGTCGTCTTCGCCTGGGTGCTGCAGCTCGTGTGCGTGGGATGGGATTGGCTCCGCTGTCTCGTGCGGTCGATCATCGACGGTGTGAAGTCGCTGTTCGGCGGCAAACGCGCGAAGCAGAAGAAGATCGAGCATGTCTTCGTCCTCGCGCTCGAGAACCGTTCGTTCGACCACATGTTCGGCATGAGCGGGATCACGGGCGTCGACCTGAGCGGGTTGCCGACCACGTTCAACGACGGCTTCGCCGGCGCCTCGAACGACCTTCCGAATGGTGGCGGCACGGTGTCCCCGTCGGCTCCCTCCGACTTCCATCTGAAGGGCGTCGACAAAGACCCCGGACACGAATTTGGCGACGTGATCACCCAACTCGGCGGGCCGAATGCGACCTGGCCAACGGCCACCGGGTCGTACCCACCGATCGACAACTCGGGCTTCGTCCACAACTACGCCGCCACGGGGTCGCCGACTCCCGAGCGGATCATGACGTGCTTCTCCCCGGAGCAGCTTCCGGTGCTGAACGCGCTTGCCTGCGAGTTCGTCGTATGCGACAAGTGGTTCTCGTCTCTGCCAGGTCCCACGTTTCCCAACCGCTTCTTCATGATGGCCGCGAGCTCGGGTGGTTTGGACGGCAGCCCCAGCAAGTTCGACATCGTGACGGCGACCACCGTCGAGGGCTACCGATTCGAGAACGGCAACATCTTCGATCTGCTCGACCAGCACTGCATCCCGTGGCGTATCTACGAAGGCGATGAGTTCCCCGCGAGCTTCCTGTTGAGTGGCATGAACCTCAACGCGCTGCAGGGTCGCTTCTCCGACTTCGACGAGTTCGAGAGCGACGTGCAGAAGCTGTCGTTCGCGCCGAAGTTCGTGTTCATCGAACCCAAGTACGGCAAGGACGAGTTCGACGTGCAGGGCCCCGGGGACTTCACGTGCGGGAACTCGATGCATCCGCTCGACGACGTCACACGCGGCGAGCAGCTCATCAAAGATGTGTACGAGGCGATCCGCAAGTCGCCACATTGGGAGACCAGCATCCTGATCGTGACGTTCGACGAGCACGGCGGCTTCCACGACCACGTGGCTCCACCGCCCGCCGTGCCGCCGGGCGACGTCGAGACCGCGAGCTACGTCCAGAACGATTTCTCGTTCGATCAACTCGGGGTACGCGTGCCGGCTCTGGTGATCTCGCCTCACGTTCCCAAAGGCGTGATCGATCATACGATCTACGACCACACGTCGATTCTCCGCACAGTCGAGGCACTGTGGAACATGAAGCCACTGACGGATCGCGATCGTGCAGCCAACGACCTTTTCCCGCTCATATCGATGGCAAGTGCACGGACCGATGCCCCGCTGACGTTGCCGACGCCGGCCAGGAATCCGTCACCGCTGTCGTGTGACGACGAAAGCATCCGCAAGTCGGCCGACGCGCTGCTCAAGCTGCGAGCGGAACTACGCGCCGATCGTCGTCGCGCCGATCAGCACGAGGATCGCCCAGGCCAGTTCGCGATTGCGTCCACCGCGACCGGGTTCCTGCAGGTCGCGCTGCTCAAGGTGCTGCAGACGGCGATGTATCCCGAGAGGGAGCGATGGATCGCCGACTACTTGGCGATCGACACGGAAACGGATGCCGCCATATTCATGGCCGAGGCGCAGTTGAAGGTCATACACGGAATCGACGTGAAGCGCTTTCCCGACAAGTACGAAGAAGCGAAGGGGCCAAAACGCCGCGCTGCCCGCAAGCGGGACGAACGCCGCACCCGCAACGGACCGGCAGCCTGATAGCGAGGCACGTCACGACATATCCGGTAGCGCCGGAGATTCCGTGACGGGTCTCGCGGATTGCTGGCGCAGAGCTCGTGCCACGTGCGATCCGAAGCCGGAAGGGGCAATCTTCCGCTGACCAGGTTGATCAGGACCTGAACGTTGCTGAAGGCGCCTTCAGGGTGCTTCAGTCGCGGGTCAAGACCGGAGGCGCAACATGTCGGTGATGAGCGCATCGCCTAGCCTCATGCGCGTGCCGGACGCCACGTTGAAGGCCGAGAAAGCGCGGCTCGATATCAAGGCTGCCGCCGATCTTCCCGGTGACAAAGTGCTCGGCAGGCTCGGCTCGAGTTCAGCTGGATTGACGGGAGCGGAGGCAACCGCTCGACTCGCACGGTTCGGCCCGAATGCATTGGTCTCGCATGGAACCTCACCGTGGCGAGTGCTGATGCGGCAGGTGAACAACCCACTGTTGGTGCTGTTGATCGGTGCCGCGCTGGTGTCGGGTTTCACCGGCGACAAGATCGACGCCACGATCATCAGTGTGATCGTGGCCATGTCGGTCGGCCTCGGGTTCTTCAACGAGTTCCGATCCGAGCGAGCGGTCGAGGCGTTGCACAACCAACTGCGACACCAAGCGACAGTGCTGCGCGACGCCAAACCTGTGCTCGTCGACGTGACCGACGTGGTGCCTGGCGACATCGCCACCTTGCGCGTGGGCGACATCGTGCCAGCGGACATGCGGCTGTTGAGCGCAACGGAGTTGGAGTGCGACGAAGGAGTGCTCACCGGCGAATCGATGGCGTCGATCAAGCAGGTCGAGCCGGTGACGGGTGAGCATGGTCCGCAGGAGTTGCTGTCGTGCGCGTTCATGGGCACCATCGTTCGCCAAGGTGCCGGCACGGGTGTCGTTATCGAGACAGGACCCGCGACCGCGTTCGGTCGTATCGCCGCCGGCTTGGGTGAGCAGCAGGCGCAGACCGCCTTTCAGGTCGGGCTACGCCAGTTCTCGAGCCTGCTCGTGCGTGTCGCCGGTGTGATGACGGTCGCGATCTTCATCATCAACCTCGTGTTGCACCGCCCGTTCCTGCAGGCGCTGCTGTTCTCACTGGCGATCGCGATCGGCCTCACACCGCAGCTGCTTCCAGCGATCGTCACCATCAGCCTGTCGACCGGAGCACGACGTCTCGCCGCGAAGAAGGTGCTCGTCAAGCGCCTGGTCGCGATCGAGGATCTTGGCAACGTCACCATCCTGTTCACCGACAAGACGGGCACGCTCACCGAGGGACAAGTCAGGTTCGACCAGGCGCTCGGTGCGACCGGAGAGCCCAACGATCGCGTGTTGCTGCTCGGTCTGCTGTGCAACGAAGCAGTGGTCGACGACGGTAAGGCGGTGAGCGGCAACCAGCTCGACATGGCGTTGTGGGAACCCGGCAGTGATCAATCTGCAGTGGCCCGCACATGGACGAGGCTCGGCATCGCCCCGTTCGATCACGAACGCCGGCTCGCATCGGTCGTGGCGACCCGTCCGCATCAGGATCCTGTGCTGATCACCAAGGGAGAGCCCGAAGCCATCCTCGCTCGATGCGTCGATGTATCAGCAGCGGCGAACGCAACGCTCGTCGCGCTGTCCGACGCGGGAGCCCGCGTCATCGCAGTGGGAACCAAGCCAGCAGGCGCGGTCGTCAATCCTCGACCGCAGGATGAGCAGGGCCTCACCTTCAAGGGGTTCCTCACCTTCGTCGATCGCCCCAAGGCCGACGCGGCCCAATCGTTGCACCGTCTCGCCGAGCTGGGTGTCGTCACCAAGGTCATCACCGGTGACAGTGAACGCGTCGCCCGCAAGGTCTGCGGTGACTTCGGCCTCGACACGACGACGGTCCTCACCGGTGCGCAGATCGACACGATGGACGACAGCCAGCTCGCGGCCGCCATCGCGACGACGTTCGTGTTCGCCCGTATGGCACCCGAACAGAAGTCACGCATCATCCGAGTCGCGCGCTCCGGCAGTGACGTTGTCGCGTTCCTGGGTGACGGGGTCAACGACGCTGTGGCGTTGCACCACGCCGACGTCGGCATCTCGGTCGACACCGCGACGGACGTCGCCAAAGATGCAGCTGACATCCTTCTCTTGGACAAGGACCTCGGCGTGTTGGCGGACGGCATCCACGAAGGCCGACGGATCTTCGCCAACACCATCAAATACGTGATGATGGCCACGTCGTCGAACTTCGGCAACATGTTCTCCGCTGCCGGGGCGTCGCTGTTCCTGTCGTACCTGCCGATCCTGCCCTCGCAGTTGTTGCTCAACAACCTGCTGTACGACACCGGGCAGATGACCATCCCCACGGACAACGTGGACGAGGAGATGCTGACCCGCCCCGCGCAATGGGACATCAGATTCATCCGCCGGTTCATGATGATCTTCGGCCCGATCAGCTCGATCTTCGACTTTGCGACCTTCGGAATCCTGCTGTGGGTGCTCCACTCCAGCCAGACCGAGTTCCGCACCGGCTGGTTCGTCGAATCCCTCGCAACGCAATCGCTCGTCATCTTCATCATCCGCACCCGGCGCATCCCATTCGTCCGCAGCCGCCCGAGCACGCCACTGCTCGTGGCTACCTTCATCACCGTCACGGTCGGCGCGCTGCTCCCGTACTCGCCGTTCGCGTCGACGCTCGGCTTCACGAGGTTGCCGATCGCTTTCCTTGGGATCCTCGTGGTGCTGATCTGCGTGTACCTGTCGATCGCCGAGATCGGCAAGCGCTACTTCTACCGGTCACTCACCAACGCCGCCGTCGCGCCACCCCAACCCGTCGCCCAACACCGCGATCGACGCGCCCGCCACGTCCACCGCCGTGCCGCCCGTTTCAGCACCCGCCGGCTTCTGGAGCACAGCCACATCATCGGATCGGGTTGAGGACTACCGGCTGTCCCGCAAGCAGGGGACTCAAGCCGTGTCAAAACCACAGCGAAAGTGGGCCTCTGGAGTTGAGCTTCGAAAACCTGAGGGCTGGTACGTGGCAACCGGACCACCGGTGAGGTCCGTCGACGACGCGCCCGAAGACACCCTCCACAAAGACCCTTCACACAGAGCGGGTTCGATCTGTGCGGCTCCTTGGCGCCCCTCCTCGATGCTCCATGGGCGCAGTAATACGCCGCCGCCGGCAACGCCACCCGCGGCACTTTTCGCGCCCATGCAACTCGCGGAGCCGGTGATCTGCGCCCACGCAGCTCCCCGCCCGTTCACGTGACGATCAGGGCGGTGACCATTCCGAACATTCCCGATGGGCCTTCGGCGTGGTTGAGAATGTGGCAGTGCCAGGCCCACACGCCGGGTTCCTCCGCCTTGTAGAGAACGGTGTATCGCTCGCCGGGGGCGATGTTGATCGTGTCGCCGGGGAACGGCTGGTCGAGCGGGATCCCGTCCTTGGCGATGATCCAACCGATGGGCTGGTGCAGGTGCATCGGGTGCGCCATCAACCCCTCGTTGAGGTAGTTGACCTCCAACACTTGACCGACGTTCAGCGTAGCGGGCTCGGTAGCCGGGAAGCTCTTGCCATTCAGGCTCAGCCCGATCGTGCCGGCGTCGTTCAGGACCATGTTCATCGACTTGTCGACCGTGGTGTATCCCTTGTCGACGAGGGCTTGCGGGATGGGCATCTCGTCGATCGTGAATGCGCCGAACAGTCCGTTCGGAACCTGGATCTGCCCGTTGTGGTGCGAGTGGTAGATACCGACGGCGGGACCCTTGGCGACGAACTCGTAGGTGAAGCTCTCGCCTGGCGGGATCGGCGGCTGGGTGTAGGGATCGACGCCGTCCATGTTGTTCGGCACGTGGACCCCATGAAGATGCATCGAAGTCGACTCAGGCAGGTGGTTGGTCAGCACGATCCGCACCTTGTCGCCGTCGCTGACATGGATCTCGGGGGCGGGAACCACGCCGTTATAGGTCCACGCATCGACGATCTTGCCGGGCGAGACCTCCCACTTCACGATCTTGGCCTCGAGGTCGAACTCCTTGGTTCCGTCGGCGAGCACCTTGGGCTCCATCCGATCACCACCGTGACCCTCGGTCTTGGCGGGGAACTGGAGGGCGACGTCTTCCATCACCTTGTCCATCTCCTGCCACGACATCGTCGTCGGTGTCATTTCTGCGCCGGTGAATGCCCCGATCATCAGCGACCCGGTCATGCCGTTGGCGGCGTGCCCGGCGATCTCGCAGAACGAGGTGTACATCCCTTCGGCAACCTGGCCGATCTTCACCTGCACGGTGGCACCGGGTGCGATGTCGCCGCTCTTCACGCCGAGCTCCGGAACGGTGAAGTTGTGAACGGCAGCCCCCGTGTTCGTGATCTGCAATGTCCCACCTTCGGGAGGCAAGGAGATCATCGATGGGGTGATCGAGAATTCGGAGAGCGTCACGTCGACGCTGGTCGGTGCCGCCACAGCGGATCCCGTGCCGGCGCGCAACCCGAAGGTGGCGAGCGCCAGCGCTGCGACCGAGACGGCGAATGCGAACCAACCCAAGACAGACCTGTCGTCACGTTTCATTGTTTCATCCTGCTGACGGCACAGCGCAGTCAATAGAGCCGCCCGACACACGAAGTCGGGACCAAGGTCACCTCGACGAATACCGACGAACGCGTAGATTGAATGCCGCATGAACGCGTCAGATCACTCGTCTTGAGTGATTTGTTCGTGACCCGGCTGCGAGGTCTCGGACGACTGCTGCCGCGGCGCTCGGACTACGACGGCCTTTCGACATCGTGGAAGACGGACCTCGTTGCCGGAGTCACGGTCGGCGTCGTGGCCCTCCCACTGGCACTCGCGTTCGGTATCACCACCGGTCTCGGTGCACAGGCGGGTCTGATCACGGCGATCGTCGCCGGCTTCGTTGCCGCCATCTTTGGCGGATCCAACGTGCAGGTGTCAGGACCGACCGGGGCAATGACCGTGGTGCTCGTGCCCGTGGTTGCCCAATACGGAGTCGACGCGGTCTACCTCGTCGGGATGATGGCCGGCGTGCTCGTTGTCCTTGCCGCGGTGATGCGTATCGGACGATTCCTCGCGTACATCCCATGGCCGGTCATCGAGGGCTTCACCGTGGGCATTGCCTGCATCATCTTCCTGCAACAGGTACCGGCGGCATTAGGAGTTGCCAAGCCGCCAGGAGAGAAGACAGTCGCGGTCGCGGCTCGAGCAGCCTGGCAAGGAATCGAAGGCAACGGGACGCTGATGGCTGTCGGCCTCGTCGCCGTTGTGGCCGTGGTGATGGTGTTCGCACCTCGACTGCATCGCGCACTGCCGGCGTCGTTGCTCGCGGTGATCATCGCCACTGCGATCGCCGAGATCACCAATGCAGACGTCACCCATATCGGCTCGCTGCCGTCGTCGCTTCGCGCGCCGAGCCTTCCCTCCGTGTCGATGGGTCGGATGAGCGATCTGCTCGGTGCCGCGTTCGCGATCGCAACACTCGCGGCGATCGAGAGTCTGCTGTCGGCCAAGGTCGCCGACGGGATGGCCGGCGGTACTCGTCACGATCCCGACCGCGAGTTGTTCGGTCAGGGCTTGGCGAACCTCGTCTCGCCGCTGTTCGGCGGCATGCCGGCAACCGGTGCGATCGCCCGTACCGCAGTGAACGTGCGTGCCGGCGCCCGAACGAGGGTTGCCGGCGCGGTGCATGCTGTAGTACTCCTCGGCGTGGTCTATCTAGGTGGTCCGTTGGTGGCGAAGATTCCACTCGCCGCGCTCGCCGGCGTATTGATGGTTACTGCAGTGCGGATGGTCGAGCCGCACAACGTCCGTGCTGTGCTGCGAGCGACACGAAGTGATGCCATCGTTCTTGTCGTCACCGCGATCACCACGCTCGCGTTCGACCTCATCCTCGCCGTCGAGGTTGGTGTGGTCGTCGCCGGCGGTCTGGCCCTTCGACACGTGGCGCGATCGGCGACGATGAACGCCGAACCCATCGCTGAAGATCCCGACGACGACACCGGTGCGCCATCGTTGAGCGAACACATCGTCACCTATCGCCTCGACGGAGCGCTGTTCTTCGGAGCAGCACAACGCTTCCTCACCGAGCTGACAGCGGTAGCCGACGTGAAGGTCGTGATCCTCCGACTGCCTGATGTGCAAGTGCTGGACGCCACGGGCGCGCAAGCGATCGGAGAGATCGTCAGTGAGCTCGAGGACCGTGGCATCACGGTGTTGATGAAGGGTGCCCGTCCCGAGCATCTACGCACGCTGCGGGCCGTCGGCACCATTGACCGCCTCGCACATCAGCACCACCTGTTCGACAATCTTCCAGACGCCACGGCCCACGCACGTCTGCATGTGAAGAGGGGAGTCGCAGCTGACACAGCGCCCGCCGAAGCTGCACCGGTTGCACCGTGAGCGAAAGCAAAGTCCTCCTAGCGGACGTTCATGTGCGGTTCAAGAAGTCGTGAGGCATCCCGGACGATGAGCCAATGGGGTCGGATCCCTGGCAATGGGAGCACTTCGCGGGCGCCGGAAATGTTCTGACGACGCCAGCGATGTCACAGCCGTAGTGTGGATCGTTCCACCGTCCCATCAGCGTGACGGCTCCGGCACAAATCAGGTCCTAGCCGTTCGCTTGGATAGTTCGGCGGGACGGCCCCATACGGCGCCAGAGCTCGAACGCCGCCCGGTTGGCTGAAGCAGGGGGGTCTGCCGACAGGACCTCACGCCGGAAGTTGGCGGGTCGATCCTCTTGCCGGTGACCCGATCACCGCTCGACGCATCGAGAAAAGGCGAGCCAGTTCCTCCCATGAGAGTTCTTGGGCCGACACGGGAAGGGAGATCGAAGACCGGGTCAGCTCGTCCTCCCCCACACCCGCGCGACGTGCCAACATGTGATGCAGAGCCGGACTTTGGGGAGGGACATGCAGGACACAACGACTCTTGACGTGCCGATGGAGCACGAACGTCCGAAGATTCAGATCGTGCCGCTGGCTGGGCTTCCGGTGGTTGCCGTGCTGATCGGGTTTGTCATCTACGCGATCGCATCCAACAAGTTCTGGCCACTCATGTTCTGTCATGTCGCCGGCGGTGCGTTGTGGACCAGCATCGACCTGTTCGTCGGGCTGGCACTCGGGCCGATCATCGGCGGGATGTCACCGCCGGCACGCGCCGAGTTCTCCGCGAAGTTCATGCCGAAGATGGTCATCATCATGCCGACGGTGGTCACGATGACGCTCGCCACTGGCCTGCAGATCGCGTTGCGGCTCGGCACGCTCTCGGAATTCAGCGATGCGCGCAACTGGCTGATCGCGTCGATGATCGTCGTCGGCATCATGGCCGTCGTCGCCCTCGGTGTGTTGGAGCCGGCGAACATCGCCGTGCTGTGGGAGATGAACAAGCCGAACCCCAATGCGGAGATCATCGGCCGAATGATGAAGCGCTTCGTCTACACCGCCGGCGTCACCGGCATCATGCAGGTTGCCACGCTGGTGATCATGACGAGGGTGGCCACAATATGAGCGCCGACAACCCCTTTCCGAAGGCTGTCGAGATTGTCACTCTCTCGCTCGCCGCTGTCGTGGTGGGCGGCGTGTGGATGGGGTCGCACGCACCGCGGCGACCACCGATGGGATTGCCGATCGTGACATTCGTCGTCGGTGCCGCGTTGTTGATCGTTGGCGTCGTGATGGTCACCAGGGTTCCCGACTTCTCGTGGGACACGTTTGTGCGCGTGGGGCGCTGGGCGTTGCTGGCCTATGTGATCGCCGCTGGCATGATCGAGTTCGCATTTGTGCGCAACCACACCAGCGGTGCTCCGTTGTTGGTCGTCACCGGGATGTTGGTGGTCTTCGCACTCGACGTGCCGTTCCTCATTGCCACCACCGTCGCCCGCTACCAAGACTGACGTCGCAGCGATGGTATAGCCGTCAGTAGCCGCTGTCGCTGTGTCTAGTTTGCTCGTTGTCTCGCCGCTCTCGGTCGACTGCGTGTCGCGTCGGGAATGGGTTTGATTGTGCTGAGAAAGCTGGAAGACGAGCGTCTGATGTGGCAGCCGCGTCGGCCGTCCTGCTCTTCCAGAGCGAGGGTTGGCGCGGTTACGACCCGTTTCGGGTGAGTGGGCCCGCCTGTCCCATTGTTCCGGAATCGCTAGAGCCAGGTACTGCTCAGTCGCGCCCACTCGTAGATCAACTCGACGTCCTCGGGGTCGGTTGTCTCCGGGAGGGACTTCAGCCATTCGAGAAGCCGCCGGCGAGTCGTCACGTGCACGTCCTCTGGCATCTGCTTCACCTCGAGGTCGTCGAGATCGACGAACACAATCGCCGATTGAACCGGGACAGGAAAGCCACACACGTCCGACAGCAGACGCTCGGCTCGTTGGGCCTCGTGGCGTGAGTTGCGTAGGTAGTTCCTCGGTTGTCCGTTCACCGTCAACCTCGACTCGCCAACCCAGGCCTTCCCCTTCGGATGGCACTTGGTGTTGAGGATGATCACGCCGGGCGGGCCGACCAGCACGTGGTCGATCTCGACCCCGCGAACGCCGACCCCGTACAGCACATGCCAGTCGTCGTCGAGCCATGACAGCTCACGTTCGACCTTCTCTTCACCCTTCGCGCCGACTCGACCCGCACGCGAGTCGGTATTGACACCGAGCACACGCGACAAGAAGTTGATCCTCGAGCGAGCGGTCGCGTGGGCAGTGTTGCGTGCGAAGTCCGTTGACCATTCGTCGAGTTCCGGTGGCGCCGGCTGTGCAACAGGAGCGAGACGAGTCTCGACGCGCGGCGCGGTGAGAACGGCGCCTGGCAAACTGCGAGACCAGCGATTCAGACAATCGGCGAGCACCGACTCGTAGCCGGGCGTGGCAAGAGCGATCGTGCCGCTGCGAAGGTCGACATGACCGACGTCAGCACCGTCGGGTGTCTGGACGTACACCCGATCCTTCCCGTAGCGGGTCCACCGCTTCTCGGTAAATTCCGGCATACCCAGTTATCGGCAGCCAGCACGCGATCTATTACCGGGATTTATCCGCGATTTTTGACAAGTCAGGCGGTGAGCGTGCGCAGTCGTCGCTGGTCGTGACGTGCCAGGAGACCGAGCCCGAGCCCCGCTACCAGGAAACCTACGGCGATGATCCACTCGAGCGATCCGTTGCCGCCGTCCGGTTCGATCCCAAAGGCCTCGATCCAGTCCGGCCACGCCAAGGTCAACACCGCCAGCGCTGCACCAACCATTGCGAGAATCATCTCGATCCGGACTCGGATTCGAAGACTTCGTTCCATGACAAGTTCCCTTCCGGAGCGTGCTCGATGAGCGTAAATCATCGGATTCAAGCTCGGCAAGACGTCGTCCTCATACCTCGGCGATGAAATCGGCCCAGCCGGTCCATGTGGCGTTGGGGTCGGTCGTGGTCTTCCATGTCGAGAACAACTGGCCGTTGGCGGTGGAGGCCCACAGCTCCAGTCGACCATCAGGCAATGGTGCAACCGTCATTGCGGTGACAACCGCCGGCAAGGTTCCGACTTCGGCTATGAAGTCGGCCCAGCCGGTCCAATCTGCATTGGGGTTGGTCGTCACCTTCCACGTCGAGAACAGTCCGCCATTCGCGGTGGACGCCCACAGCTCCAGTCGACCATCAGGCAATGGTGCAACCGTCATTGCGGTGACCGCCGCGGGCAACGTTCCGACTTCGGCGATGAAGTCGGCCCAGCCGCTCCAGTTTCCGTTGGGATCGCTGTTGATTTTCCATGTCGAGAACAACTGGCCGTTGGCGGTGGAGGCCCACAGCTCCAACCGGCCATCGGACAGCGGGGCGACGGTCAATGCGGTGACCGCCGCGGGCAAGGTTCCGACTTCGGCGATGAAGTCTGCCCACCCGGCCCAGTCTCCATTCGGATCTGTCGTGAGCTTCCACGTGGAGAACAATCCGCTATTGACCGTCGATGCCCACAGTTCCAGCCGACCGTCTTGCAGTGGTGCGACGGTCAACGCGGTCACGGCAGCCGGCAATGGGCCGACCTCAGCGTTGAAGTCGGCCCAGCCGCTCCAGTTCCCGTTGGGGTCTGTCGTGGTCTTCCACGTCGAGAACAACTGACCGTTGGCCGTCGCTGCCCACAGCTCCAGGCGGCCATCGGGAAGCGGTGCGACCGTCAACTCGGTCACTGCTGCGGGCAATGCTCCGACTTCCTCGTTGAAGTCCATGAGCGGCACCCAGTCGGCGTCGGGATGCGTCGTCCACTTCCATGTGCTGAACAGAACTCCGCCTCCATCGGAACCCCACAGCTCGAGGCGAGAGTCGGGAAGCCGTCCAACCGTGAGCGCTGCGAAGTTGCCGACCGGCGCCAGCGCCTGGTCGTGAAAGAAGAACGGGTCGACCGACACGCTCACGGCGGTTGTGTTGTTGACAGCTCGCAACGTGCCGGTCGCCCAATCCGCGTTGCGAAGGTACGTGACGCCGACCGGGAAGTTCGCTGTCAGCGGCGCGTTCTGAGCGCAGAACACGCCGTAGAAATCCTTGCCGATGGCCATCAGGTTGGCGTAGTCACCGATGATCACCGTGAGCGCGGCACCCGTACTCGAATCGATGACATCGGCCAGTGTCAGGTCGGAGAACGTGGTCGTGAACCGATCGATGGATTGCGCATAGTGGGTTCGCCAGCGACCCACTGCAGCAAGTGTGGCGAACTGTTGATAGAGCAAACCCACGGTGCCACGGCTGTTGACCGCGAGCCCCGGGTTCGTCGCGTTGGCCTTCGTGAACAGATCGCCGGTCCAGTTCGCGCCACCGTCGTCCGACCGACGCACGCGCAGCGTGTACGGCGACGCCGTCGTGGCCAGACCGTCGCACCACGCGACGTACACCCGCTGCGAGTCGCGCGGATCCACGGCGATCGACAGGCTCGACCCGATCCGTTGCGTCCCTAGCAAGGTTCCCAACGGGGCGACCGTGACACCGGTCGCGACGCGCCGCCCGGATTGAAGATCGCCAGGGTCTACTAATGCCTGGAATTGAGTGGTGCCCGACGCCCAGTTGCCGTCTCGACACACGACGATGTCGGTGGTGTTCGAGGTTGTTGCGCTGAACGTTCGCCATCCCAAGTAGGCGGCGTACATCACACCAGATGGGTGAATGGCCACGCGAACTGACGGACCATCTTGATTGCCCGCCATAAGGGGTAGCGCGGCGGTGGCCCTCGGTTCCAGCCGGGCCGTGTTCGTGAAGCCGGCGGGAGCGGCGGCGGTGGCGGCATCGAGCGAGAAGTCGACCGACGCGGTGAAGCCGTTGGGGCGCTGCGACGTGTCGTTGCTCGATATGTACACGCGGTCGCGTCCCGCAACCGTCGCCGTCTCGACCCACGGCTGGTCGTCGTTTGCGCGATCCACCAGGATGTCCATTGCGACTGCGCCGGCGAAGTTGGCCGTGCGCAGGATGGCCAAATTGCCGTTGTCGCCTCGGAGGATCCCTGCGTACAAGACGCCGGTGGAGCCGCCGAATCGCACGGAGATGTCGCGGTTCGGGAGGAGCGCAGTGCCTCCCGGCACAATGTTGTTGATCGCCCAGTTCGCGCCGCCGTCTGTCGAGAAGAAGTACGTACCCCTGGTCACCACCGTTCCCGTGTCGGGTGTGAATGTCGAGATCACGATCTCTTGCGTATTGGCCGGGTTGACGGTGATCGACGGCTCGGAGTCGAAGTTGGTCTCGGCGCCCATGTTCAGCGGAATGATGTTGATTACACGTAACGGCATCGGGCGCTCCTACGGCTGGCCGGCGCGCTGCAGCAACGTGCGGATTCGTGGAAGGTCGGAGCTCGCGTGGAAGTCGAGTCGTTGTCGCGCCATCAACCGTCGCTCGCCATCATCGGGATCCTTGCGCCGCGGTCGCCGTTGGGTGTTCGGATGCTTGTCGTCGGGGTGCGGCTCGGGATGCGGCTGCGGATGATCCTCAGGATCATCAGCGGGATGTTCATCGTCGTCGAGTGGCTCGCCCAGTGGCCTCAGCAACCACACGCCTTCTTGGCGCGGATGCGCCTTCGGCACGAGGCCCCAGATGTTTTCGCCTCCCTCGGGGAACCAGATTCGCTGATCCTCCGGTGGCGAGCCCTTCTCCACCGATCCGATCCACATGTCGGCGACCCACCACTGCACGCCTTCCTCGAACCCGGGAAGATCGGCGGTGCGCGGCACCGGCTGTGTCGCCGTCACGATGCCCGAGATGATGGCCTCCGCGCCTCGAATGCGCTCGATGAGTTGGTCGTCGAGCTGTTGCAGTTGCGCCCCAACGATGTCGGGCGCGACAGATGACGCGGGCACCGATGTGCGCCCGATCTCGACGACGCCGATGTTGCGGCCGACCTGCCAACTGCGGGCGAAGAACGTCACCTGATCGCCTTTGGCGAGATCGTCGGGGGTCTCCAGGTAGACCGTGATCACTCGACCGTGCAGATCGCCGAGCTCGGCCGGCGCGACCGCCACCTCCTCGACCTGAACCGTGGCCATCCTCGGCTCCGCCTTGGCACCGTCGAGGTTCGTTGATCCCATCGCTTCGATGCGGCCGGTGAACACGAACGCGCTTGCTTGTGACCACTCGCGCAATCGGTCGGGTGAGATCGGTGTTTCTTTCATGGTGTCCTCAATGCAGGATCGGCACGGTCGGGTCGGGGCGGCCCGTTGGACGGCAGCCGTCGATGGCTGGATGGATCTCCCACAGGTGCTCCGGCTGCCCCTGGTTGTGGATGGTCACGGCCGAGGTGGCTTCGCCGGTCGCGTCGCAGTGCGATTTGACCCAGGCCTTCCAGTCGTCGGGCGTGGGCGAACCCGGAGTCTTGATATAGGTCGGGTTCTTTGGGTCGGGGTTGTCGACCGCCCACTTCTTCTGCGAGACCATGAACGGTCCGATGGCCTGGTCCCAATCGACCTTGTCGTCGGACTCGTACTGCGCCGTGCCGACCAGCAGACAGAGCTTGATCGGATGGATTTCGTTCCAGCCCTCATGCGCCGTGTCCATCACCCAATCACCCTTCACGAACAAGATGTCCGACGCAGGATGGAGCTGATCGGTCTGCTTCCCGTCAGGAAGGATGACGGTCGGCGACCCGGTGTCGTGGAGGGCCGCGACGATGCCGGCGATGGCGACGATCGCCGCGACTGCGGCGGCGATGGCGCACGCGATCCAGCCAAGAACCGGGATGGAGCAGATGACCGCGGCGGCGGTCGCGATCACCAGCAGCGCATACAGCATCTGCAGGAACTGGTAGATCCCGCCGCCCTCGAACTCGCAGTGCAAGTACGCCTGGTTGGTGCTGATCGTCCGTGATCCGCCGAAGGTGTTGAAGTACCCCAAGAAGTCCCAACCCTCGTCCTTGGTCGTCGCCTGCTCGCGGATGAGATTGCCCTGAATGGAATCGTCGGCGATTGCGTGATGCATCGCCTCGAGGTACTTCTCATGGTAGTACGCCTTTGCATCCGAGAGGGCTGGCGGTAGCGGCACGTTGCCGGGATACCCAGGGGACAGCTCCTGGATGTTGTGCGGCGCGAGCACCAGGTTGATGCTGAAGTCGGTGTCGAGCTTGTCGAAGCCGGTCTTCTTGTCGGGCGGCTCGACCTTGCCGAGCAACCCGATCGCGCACGCCTCGCCGCCGAGGCAGATCAACCGGTCGTAGAGCCACCACTCGCAATACGCGATGAGCAATGGGATCTCGATCAGCGCGAGATACGGCACCGCCAGGCTGGCCAGCAGCACCGGGATCGACAACAGGATGAGCGTGGTCGTGGGCCGGGGCGCCCACGACGGGTACTTTTTGTCGTTGATGTGGACGCACTTGGTGTGCTGCACGAAGCTCATCGCCCGCCTCTTGCCTGACGGCTACGACGCGTCGACATAGAGCGTCACCCCTCCCGCGAGGCCGAGGTCGTTGAACCCGTTGACGTTGAACGCTTTGCGCCCGACGAATCCAGCGGGCGGCGTGATCTGCACGTGGATCGGCACGGCCGCGTCGGCATCGAGTGACGGCTCGGCCGGTGTGACCTCGACGTTCCATCCGTCTGGTACGGGATGGTTGCGATGGTCGTGCTTCGCCGGAACGTGCACCGCGCGCCGCTGCGGCATCTCCGGTTGTGGCCGCGCGTCGGCGGGAGGCCGTGAATCCGGGTCACGCTCGTCGCACGGGCGCAGCTCGGGAATCTGGTACGTGTCGACTTCGAACCGATACGTCTGACGTCGGCGGGTGTCGTTGCGGAGCTCGAACGTGAAATCGGCGGGGGAGTGAGCGACGCCGACCAACGTGTTCTCCGCACCCGCGTTGTTGCCGTAGTTCGCATCGTCGGCCGGGTCGAGGATCACCTGCAGGCAGTAGTGACCCGGCGTCGCCGGGGTCGTCCAGTTGACCTTCGCGAACGCCGGATGATTGGGGCCTCCCTTGACGCCGAGGACCGGGATCGAAGTGGCATCGATGTAATCGAGGCTGGCGCCGATCCCGAAGCTGAGCACGTAGAACCGCACCGGCAGGCCGATCACCGGGGCATCCGTCGAGTTGTTCCACACTCGGGCGACGACCTCGTACTCGGTGGCAGGTTGCAGATCCCACGATGAGATCGGCGCCCCGACGTGGAACAGCTGGACGTCGGGGTTGTCCCACACGACCGCCAGGCCGAGCTTCATCAGCTCCCACTGCGAGTAGATCAGCGGATCGGGATGGCTGACCCTCCCAGGCGGAACGGTCACGCAGTCCTCGTCGGCCCCCTTGCGCTGGCGCTCTGGCAACTTGCGGCGCCGCAGCCAACGCTGGATGAGGACCCAGATCTGCTTGATCAACGAGATCAGGGCGAGGATCCACCCGAAGGCGATGATCTTCACCACCAACACGATCCATGCCAGGACGGCTTTGAGCAGCTTCACTTCACACGCACCCCTTGTGCTCCGTCAGCGACGCAATCCTGTACCCACATCGACGAAGTGGTCAAGTGTCGGGCCCGCTGCGGTTTTCGCCGCCGCTGCCCTGGTGTAGAACAGGGACATGGACGAGATCGACTTGGTTCACCGGATCAGCAAGCTCGTCGAGGACGAGCACGCGCTCGAGCGAGAGCACGCCGGGTCGCCTCCGTCCGACGAAGAGGTCGCCAAACTCGAGGCGATCGAGGTCGCGCTCGACCAGTGTTGGGATCTGTTGCGTCAGCGGCGCGCTCGCCGCGAGGCGGGTCAGAATCCGGATGATGCCCAACTGCGCTCGACTCACATCGTCGAGGGCTATCAGCAGTGACCGAAAGGAGCCAACTATGGCCGGAGTCGCGATCATCACCGAGGCTTGTATTGGTGTCAAGGACCGGGCATGCGTCGATGTGTGCCCCGTGCAGTGCATCTACGAGTTCGACCCGCAGAAGAACATTTTGTATTCCGAGGAGGTGGCAGGTAGCGGGGTCACCGAGAACACGCACGCGCCCAATCCCGACTCGATCGCCGTCTTCGGCGACTCCTTGCTGTACGTGAACCTCGACGAGTGCACCTCGTGCACGGCGTGCTACCAGCCCGACGTCTGCCCGGTCGGCGCGATCTATTCCGAAGAGCACGTACCCAATGGCTCGCCCTCGACACCGAAGTACAACTCGGAGGATCCCAACAAGGGTCACGACCACACCTTCTTCATCCAGCTCAGCCGCGACGTGTTCGGCGACTAGGTCAGCGCTGAGTGCCCGCGAACGTACGTCGACTCACCCGGGACGAGGCTCGCCGCATCGCCATCCGCGCCCAGCTGCTCGACGCTGATCGCCCGGCCGACCTGTCGACGGTGGCCAATCAGCTCACGTTCCTGCAGCTCGACCCGACGGCCGCTGTCGCGCCGAGCGCGGACCTGGTGGCCTGGTCCCGAATCGGCAATTCATACGACCCTGCTCAACTGCGGCAAGCACTCGAACACGACCACACACTGTTCGAGCACCGCGGCCAGGACACGAACATCGAGCCGGTGCTCGCTCTGATGCGCCCGATGGCGGACGTCGGCCTGTACCTCGGCGAGATGGCCGAGTTGTCTGCCGGCCGAGGCCGGGTCGGCCAATGGCTCAAGGCCAACGACGCGTTCCGCAGGCGAGTGATGAAGCAGTTGGCCGCCTCCGGCCCGCTGTCATCCCGCGACATCCCAGACACCGCCAAGGTGCCGTGGGAGTCGTCGGGTTGGACGCATGACCGCAACGTCACCCAGATGCTCGAGTTCCTCGCGACTCGCGGGCACGTCGCGGTCGCCGGGCGTCGAGGCAAGCAACGCATCTGGGATCTCGCCGAGCGGATCTATCCGGCCGACGCGGTGGTGGTTCCCGTGGACGAGGCACACAGGATCCGCGACGAGAAGCGGTTGCGGTCTCTCGGAGTTGCCCGTCCGCAGTTCGTCGGCGTGGCTGGCGACGACGTCGAGGTGAAAGGCACGGCAGGTCTGTGGCGAGTCGATCCGAAGGCGACTGCAAAGGGCTTCGAAGGACGCACCGCACTGCTGTCACCGTTCGACCGGCTGATCCACAACCGGGTCCGCGCCGCGGAGCTGTTCGATTTCGAATACACGCTGGAGATGTACAAGCCGAAGGAGCAGCGCCGCTGGGGGTTCTTCGCCCTCCCGGTGCTGCACGGCGACCGGCTCGTCGGCAAGGCCGACGTGCTCGCCGAACGGAAAGCGTCGGTGCTGCAGGTCAACGCCGTGCACCAGGACGTGAAGTTCACGAAGGCCATGACCGTTGCCGTCAACGTTGAATTGGAGTCGTTGGCAGCGTGGCTCGAGCTCGCCGAGATCCGCTTCGCGATGCTCCCGTGAGAGTGATCGTGGTTGACGACATGTTGCTCGTTCAAGAGGGCCTTGTCGGGCTGTTGGGCGAGCGTGGCATTGATGTCATCGCTGGTACCAGCGACGCCTCCAACATCGAGTCGCTGATAGCGCTGCACTCGCCAGACGTCGTGATCCTCGACATCAGGATGCCCCCCACGTTCACCGATGAGGGACTGGTTGCCGCGGCCGAGATTCGGCTTGCACACCCTGGCGTCGCGATCCTTGTGCTCTCGCAATACGCCGAGCCGAGATATGCAATACGGCTGTTGCGCGAGGTACCCGATCGTGTTGGCTATCTGCTCAAGGATCGGGTGATCGACATCGGGACGGTCTCCGACGCGCTGCGTCGGATGACCAAGGCCGAAACCGTGATCGATCCCTCAATCGTGGCGAGTGTGATCGGCGACCGTCGAAAGGGGACGAAGCTCGAAGGACTGACCGAACGCGAACGAGAGGTGCTCGCCCTTGTGGCGGAAGGCCTCTCCAACCAGGTGATCGGCCGACGACTCGTCGTCAACGAGCAGTCCGTCGGGGCGCACGCCACACAGATCTTCCAGAAGCTCAAACTCGAGCAATCACCGGATCTTCATCAACGGGCCTTGGATGTGCTGACGTATCTTCGATGAAGCCCGAGTTGCGACCAAGCCACGTCACCTACAGTGGAGACATGGCTCTGTCCATGCGGACCTTGGTGTTCTCCGACATCGAGGGCTCGACTTCGCTACTCGACCGTGCTGGAAGTAGGTACCGCGCACTGCTCGATGAACACCGGCGGATCGTGCGCGCCGCAGTCGAGCATGCCGGCGGGATCGAGCACGGCACGGAAGGCGACTCGTTCTTCCTCACCTTCGACTCGTCAACCGCCGCTCTCGCCGCTGCGGTCGAAGCGCAGCGGGCCATCGAAAACCACGGATGGCCCGACGGCCTCCGCGTACGTGTGCGTATGGGAATTCACCTGGGCGAGGTGCAGGCCGACGGCACGGATCTCGTCGGCATGTCGATCCACCACGCCGCTCGCATCGTCTCCGCGGCATACGGAGGCCAGATCCTGCTCACTGAAGCAGTGCGCGCCATGCTGCGAGAACTGCCCGAGGGCGTCGAGATCCGTCCGCTGGGGACACACCGCCTGCGCGATGCCGGCCCCGTCGCTCTCTATCAAGTGCACCATCCCGATCTGCAACATGACTTCCCCCCTCCGCGTGGTGTGCTCGGATATCGCTCGAACCTGCCGCGCAACACAACGCCGTTTATCGGCGGTGAAGACCTGCTGGAGTCGATCGCCGAGCAATTTCGGGTCGCCAACTTGGTCACGCTCACGGGCACGGGTGGTGTGGGCAAGACGCGCGCGGCCATCGAATTCGGCCATCGTCATCTCGCCGAGTTCGACCAGGGTGTGTTCTTCGTCGATCTCGCACCGGTCGCCGACACGGGAGCGGTCGTCGGTGCGATGGCATCCACGTTGCCGATCCTGGCGCTCGGCGAGAAGTTGGAGCTCGAGACGATCCTCGACTGGATCGGCGATCGCCGCGTGATGCTGGTGATCGACAACTGCGAACACCTCGTCGCCGAGGTCGGGGCCCTCGTCGACGAACTGATTGCTCGCTGCCCGAACCTGCAAATCCTGACGACCAGTCGGGAGGCGCTGGGGGTGCATGCTGAACGAGTTCATCGGGTGCCCTCGCTCGACGCCGACGGCGCGGCAGTCGAACTGTTCTGCGAGCGGGCGCGCGCGATAGACGGGTCGTTCACCGCGGAAGGGCATCTCGATGCGCTGATCCTCATATGCGAGCGGCTCGACGGCATCCCACTGGCGCTCGAACTCGCCGCAGCACGTATGCGATCACTCTCGGTCGAAGAGCTGCTGGAACGTCTGCAGGATCGGTTCCGGTTGCTACGCGGCAGCGGCCGCGGCACGCTCGACCGGCACCAGACCCTGCGGGCCACGGTGTCGTGGTCGTATCAGTTGCTCACTGATGACGAACGGCTCTTCTTCGACCGTGCATCGGTCTTCGCCGGCGGCTTCGACTTGCGTGCGGCAGAGTCGGTGTGCGGTTTCGACCCGATCGACGACGCCGACGTCATCGACCTCGTCAGTTCGCTGGTCGACAAGTCGATGATCGTCGCAATTCGAGGTGCAACGGGAATGCGGTACCGGTTGCTGGAAACCTTGCGCCAGTACGGGGAGGATCAGATGGAGGTCCGCGGCGAGACCGAGTTGCTGCGCGATCGCCATGCGTCGCATTACGCCGACCGGATCGCTGAGCTTGATGTGTTGGTCCGCGGGCCGCGTCAGATCGAGGGCGCTCAGGGAATGGCGATCGAATGGGACAACCTACGTGCCGCGCACCTGTGGGCATTGGCGCAAGACGATCTCGACCTCGCCGAGCAGCTTGTCGGTGCCAGCTTCGTGCACGCCGCCTACACCATGCGCCACGAACACTCGGCGATGTTGCAGCGAACCGTAGAACTGGGCGACGAGTTGGGTCGTCCATCCACCACCGTGCTCGGAATGCTCAGCTACTGGTCGGATATGCAGGGCAACGAAGCAAACTCGATGTACTTCGCCCAGCGCGGCATCGACGCAGCGCCCTCGCCCGATCATCACACCACCGCAACCTGCTGGTTCGCGTTCTCTGGCGCGACGGCTTCGGTCGCAGCACAATCGCCGGAGGCGTTGGCCGCATTCCAGCATCAGAGTGAGGCATTTGCCAACACGCCCGATCCCGACCTCAATTGGTCCACATTGCTCAACCTGATGGACGCCTCGCTGCACGCAGATCCCACGGCAACACCCGCGATACGACAGCGTGTGAACGAAATGGCTGCTCGTGTGCAATCCCCGCGACTGACGACCTACGCGCTTCAGTACGATGGGCATGCGTGCCTCAGCATGTCGCCGCCTGACTTCGCCGGGGCGATCTCGGCGTATGAGCGAATGAGCGTGCTCTCGCGGGATACGGGCGACCTGCAGGCCCAGGCAATCGCCCTCCGCTGCGTCGCCATGGCTTCCACCGGACTCGGGGCTACCGACGCAGTCGTTCGCTGTTGCGATGCGCTCGACGCGGTGTACGAGATCCGTTACTGGCAGAAGATCTGGCAGACACTCGAGTCGGTCACACTTGCGTTGGCGAATGCTGGCCGCACCGAACATGCCGCCGTCGTCCTCGGACATCTCGATGCTCACTCACCTGGGTTGGGGCTCGAGCACGAGCTTCGCTTCCGAGGCCAGGCCCGCGAACTCGTCGATGCCGATGGCGGGTACTCCGCTGCAAAGGCGCTCGGCGCGCGGATGTCGGCCGACGAACTGGTCACGACCGCCTTGTCGTACTGCTCGGCTGAGGATGACTGAACGGTTCGGCGCGGCCTACTACCGGCGTTTCTACGGACGCCGGCCAGTGCACAACCGG
>JBDTWJ010000017.1:0-35073 GCA_040006755.1 Ilumatobacteraceae bacterium
AAAAGACAATCGTCATAAGTATGAGAGCCACTCCACGGGGGCGGCGGGCAAAACGGGAGGCTAGTCCGATGTTCAATCCAGACCAGATTTTGGTCACGTTGCTCCAAGCAACAGTCGCAGCTGGTGCCAGCGACTTGCACCTGTCTGTCGGGCGACCGCCGACTGCGCGTCGTGACGGCATCTTGGTGCCGTTCGAAGGCGTCAGCGTGCTTGCATCGCACGACACCGAGCGCATCGTGCTCTCTCTGTTGGCGGACTATCAGAAGAAGGAGCTCGACGAGGTACAACAGGTCGACTTCTCATTCGGCATCGAAGGCCTTGGTCGATTTCGTGCCAACGCCTTCAAGCAGCGCAACACGTATGCGCTCGCCCTCCGCGTGGTGCCCTATCGCGTGCGTTCGCTCGAAGAGCTCGGTGCGCCAGAGGCCGCCCTCGACCTCTTGAACCGACCCTACGGTCTGGTGCTCGTCGTGGGCCCAACCGGCTCCGGCAAGAGCACGACGTTGGCGGCGATGATCGATCGCATCAACGCCACCAAGCCGCTGCACATCCTGACGATCGAGGATCCGGTCGAGTATCTGCACAGTCACAAGATGTCAATGGTCAACCAGCGCGAGGTCGGGACCGACGTGCACAGCTTCACCGACGGCCTTCGTAGTGCGCTTCGTGAAGACCCCGACGTCATTCTGCTCGGCGAAATGCGCGACCTCGACTCGATCGCCATCACGCTGACCCTCGCCGAGACCGGTCACTTGGTGTTCGCGACCTTGCACACCAACGACGCCTCGCAGGCCCTCGACCGTATCGTCGACGTGTTCCCACCCGAGCGGCGTGACCAGATCCAAATCATGCTTGCGGGCTCGCTGCAGGGCGTCGTCAGCCAGCGACTGTTGCCCGCCGAAGGCGGCGGCCGAGTTGCTGCCTACGAAGTGCTGATTGCGAACGACGCGGTGCGCAACCTGTTGCGTGAGGGCAAGACCCGCCAGCTGCGCAACACGATGATCTCCGGTCAGGGCGAAGGCATGCAGACCATCGAGATGGACCTTGCCCGTCTGGTGGCCAGCGGTATCATCAGCTTCGAGACCGCTGCCAGTGCAAGTGCGTTCCCCAAAGAGATCATGGCGCAGGCAGCAACGCAGCGCTCGCAGGCACAGGCCCAGGCAACGGTTGCCGCGGGTCAGGCTGCCTCCACCGGCTCCGGTCAACTCGTCGGCGTCTGATACGTCGCTCGCATGGTTGCCGCGAAGCTCCCCTACAAGACCCTCGGTGGCATTGTGCCATGCCCCGCGGGCTGGCTGATCCTGCCGGCGCGCCTTGCGGGTGTCACCGTCAACGTCGAGGAGCCCGAGGTTGTCCCTCGCTTGATGGACGTGCTCGAGTACAAGCCGAAGTTCGACGCTGCAGCGGTCTACGCACCGATCGGCTTCTACGAACTTCCGGTCGGCCCGTATCGTCCATGCGATGCCGAAGCGCGCGAGATGGTCGGCTGGCCAAGAGTCGTCGGTGTCAACCCGATGCCGTCTCGAGCTGCATTGCGGGCGAAGACGCGTGAAGAGGCACGCGAGATCGAACCGTGGCTGACAAATTCCGACTTACGGCGATTCAAGTGGTGGCGCGAGGCAGAGCGCGAGTTCCAGCCCTTTCATCAGCGGATGTTCTTTGCCGCCCATCCGGATCTCAGCTTCACGAGCCTCAACGGCGACGAGCCGCTGACGACCTCGCCGCACCATCCGGACGGTGTGCTCGAACGGATGCAGCTGATCCGTGACCGCATGCCGGGCGTCGAGGAGGTCATCACGAGGGTTCCGCCGCTCGGCGCAGGCCAGCTGCACGTCATGCAGGCATGCGCGCTGGTGTGGACCGCGAGGCGGGCAGCCGGCCGAGCCATGAGTCGCCTGCCGATGGATCCCAACTGGGATGAGGCAGGGATGCGCATGGAGCTCGTCCGCTAGTTCACTATTTGGGCTGCCGCTGCTACCGGTCGGTAACGTCGGCACATGCAGCATCTGGCCGAGGCCATCGAGCAAGGAGCGAGCGGCGACGATATCGGCCATCTGCGCGTGCCTGAGGCCTATCGAGCGGCCCATGTGCTGAAATCGGAGCAGGGCATGTGGGCCGGCGTCCCATCCATGGACAAGGATCCGCGTCGCAGCCTGCACGTCTCAGAAGTCCCTACGCCGGCCCTCGCGCCGGATGAGGCCTACGTGGCCGTCATGGCCAGCAGCATCAACTTCAACACCGTGTGGAGCAGCATCTTCGAGCCGGTCAGCACCTTCGGGTCACTCACCAGGCTGGCGCGTGAGAGCGAGTGGGCGCTGCGCCACGACCAGCCGTATCAGGTGGTCGGCAGCGACGCCGCTGGTGTGGTGGTTCGTGTCGGTGCCGCTGTGCGCAACTGGAAGCCTGGCGACCGGGTCACGGTTCACTGCAATCACGTCGACGATCAGGATCAGTCGGCGCACGACGATTCGATGATGGCGAGCAACCAGCGCATCTGGGGGTACGAGACCAACTTCGGCGGCCTCGCCGACCTAGCCGTGGTCAAGGCCAACCAACTGCTGCCGAAGCCCGCTCACCTCACGTGGGAGGAATCCGCCGTCAACGCGCTGTGCAACTCCACCAGCTATCGCATGTTGGTGTCGCGCAACGGCGCGGCGATGAAGCAGGGTGACGTCGTGCTGATCTGGGGCGCCACCGGCGGCATCGGTGCGTATGCCGCACAGTACGTGATCAATGGCGGCGGCATCCCGGTGTGCGTCGTGTCGTCGGCCGACAAGGCCGCCATCCTGCGATCGATGGGCGTCGAGGCTGTCATTGACCGCCGTGAAGCCGACTATCGCTTCTGGAAGGACGAGCACACGCACGACGAGGGCGAGTGGCGGCGTTTCGGAAAAGACATCCGCGATCTGGTGGGCGAGGATCCCGACATCGTCTTCGAGCACCCGGGCCGCTCGACGTTCGCGGCGTCGATGTATGTTGCCAAACGCGGCGGCACGGTGGTGTCGTGCGCTGCGACCAGCGGCTTCATGATGGAGTTCGACAATCGCCATTTCTGGATGCGATTGAAACGACTGATCGGTAGCCACTTCGCCAACTACAAGGAGGCGTGGGAAGCCAATCGTCTGGTGTCGAAAGGGATGATCCATCCCGTGCTGTCGCAGGTGTTCCCGCTCGATCAGACCGGTGAAGCTGCGTATCAGGTGCACCACAACATGCACGAGGGCAAGATCGGCGTTCTGTGCTTGGCGGCCGGCGAGGGCCTTGGTGTCACCGATCCGGTGCTGCGTGAAAAGGTTGGCGACAAGCTCCACCGCTTCCGCCGGTGAGCGGATCTGGTTCACTTGGCTGATGCTGTTGACCGAGATCGACCACATCGCCATTGCTGTCAGGGATCTCGAAGCAGCCATAGCCTACTACCGCAGGGCATTCGGAGCCGAGGTGCATCACCGTGAGGTGGTCGAGAGCGATGGTGTCGAAGAAGCGTTGATCAAGGTTGCCGACAGCTACATCCAGTTGACAGCAGCGACAAGGCCCGATTCACCCATCGCCAAGTCGATCGAGAAGCGAGGCGAGGGGCTGCATCACGTCGGATACCGAGTCGAGGATTGCGCAGCGGCGCTGGCGGCGATGGTGGCTGCAGGAGCGACGCCGATCGACAAGGTCCCGCGACCCGGCAGCCGCGGTACGACTGTTGCATTCGTGCATCCGAAAGGTGGATTCGGAACACTGATCGAACTCGTGCAGGTGTAGGAGAAGCGGCAGGAAAACGGCAGGAGCCGGGCCCTAAGGCCCGGCTCCTATCGAACTTGATCCGGGTTGGATCAGATCATTGCGTTGGTGCAGCCGTTGGCGCTCAGGTTGGTCGCCGTTGCGACCGTACCGTCGGCACCCTGCACCGTCAGCACGCCAGTGGGGCTGAGGATCCAATTGGCCGATGCGCTGCGCATGAAGCCTGCGTTGACCAGCGTGCCCTCGGCGTCGGAACCGAATGTCGTGAACGTGGCGACCGTGGTGTAGCCGGCCGGCACTGCGGCACCCGTGACCGGGATGCTTGCCCCGCCGTACTGAGCGACGTACGCCTCGTAGCCTGTCTGGAGGGTCTTCGAGTCAGCCTTGCATGTGCTGGCCTTGCCCTGGTCGGTGATGCCGCGGACGGCGAACACGGTGACCGTGGCAAGGATGCCAAGGATCACGATGACGATCAAAAGCTCGACGAGGGTGAATCCCTTGTCTTGCTTCTCTGTTCCTTCGATGTGGTTTTCCATGATGAGCGTTCCTCCCGCTTTAAGGTGATGATCCACGTTGTGAACGCCATTGGGATCCCCGCTAGCGCAATTGAATAATCGGAAGGATTCGTCCGGCGCTTGAGCGGAAATTCCTCAATCGTTTCTCAAGACCGTTGCGTTCAAGTATCAAGTTGTCGCGGCCGATACCTGTTGTGAGCGCTCGCGTGGGCGTGTGCGGTGCCAGAAGGCGAAAAAGGACGGATGATGCGACGCAACGACAAGAGCTGGAAGGAACTCGACGAGATGGCAGAGCCTTTCCTTCCTGAGGAGACCGCAGAGGTGGCTACGGCCACAGCGATCGAGTTTCGTCAGCGTCTCGTCAAGGTGGAGCAACAGGTGATGGCTCAGTACACATCGATGGCCGCGTACGCCACGATTGCCAAGCAGGATTTCGAAGCCGTCAAGACCGAAGCCCGCGCTGACCTCGATCGGTCGCAGGGCACACTCATCGGTCTGCTCGAGAAGCTCCGCAACGAGGTCAACGTTCGCCTGGACGGCCTCGAGCGTCGCCTAGCCGGCGACGATCTTTCCGACGATGCCGCCAGCCGACTCAGTCGAGTGGAGCGCGACCTCGCCTCGGCGACAGCTGCGTTGCAGCAATGCCTCGAAGAGAACCGCGAACTGGGTTCACAGGTTTCAGAGCTCCTCGGTGAGCGCATGCAGGAGCAGGGTTGGCTCGTCAGTAGCGGCACCGCTCAGGCACTCTCGCTGCACTGAGCGGCGCTGGCCTGCTCGGCGCAGCGACGCGCCCGCGGAAGCCCCGCTCCGGGTGACCACTACCCTTGTAGCCGTGCCCCATGTACGCAGAAGCGGATATCGGCGCGCCACGCTCTTGGCGACGGCGATGGTCGCCCTCAGCGCATGCATGCCGAGCCGATTCATCAACGGCTGGGTTCCGTACTGGGATGCGCCCGACGGACGCGTTGGTTTCTCCGATCCGGCTAACGCTGGGATGTTCAACGATGTCTCGCCGTTCTTCTTCAGCGCATTGCCCGATGGAACGATCGGTCTCGTCGGATCGGCGTCACAACTGAAGACGACTGTCGATGCGGCGCACGCCCGCGGCATCAACGTTCTTCCGTCGATCACCGACGGCAGTGGAAAGTGGGTGATGGCCACGGTCATCCTCGCCAACAGCACCAGCCGTACCCAGCACGTGCAGAACATCGTCAGTCTGGTGATGTCCAGCGGCTTCGACGGCATCGACCTCGACTATGAGGGGTTCGCGTTCACCGACGGCTCGGCCTCGTGGCCTAGCACCCAACCGGTCTGGGTGGCGTTCGTCAAGGAACTGGCCGCAGCTCTGCACGCCAATGGCAAGCTGCTGTCGGTCACGATCCCGCCGACGTGGATGGATGCAGGCGTCGTGCGCGGGTACCCGGTCTACGCGCCCCAGGAGATCGGCGCGGTGGCCGATCGTGTCAAGTTGATGGTCTACGACTGGAGTGTTTCCGCGCCAGGCCCGATCTCGCCGATGTCGTGGGTGAACCTCGTCATTGCGTACAACGATCCCATCGTCCCCAACCAGAAGTTGCAACTCGGCATCCCTGCATACGGCCGCGACTGGGGTCGGCAGCTGTACGCCAGCGAGGTCTGTCCCGACGGAGCCTTCAAGACCGTCAGCGTCGAGCTCGCGAACATGCAAGCGCGAGTCGAGGCCCACGGCGCAGACCCGATTCGTCACAACTCGGGTGAGCGATACTTCTCGTACGACGCCATTGCCACAGGGTTCAGCACAGCACCGATTCCACCACCTCGATACGTGCCCCCTACGCGAGTCGTGCCCGCGGTTGCAACCTCCGCGTCGAGCGACGGCCTGCAGCCCGCGCTGCGACTGACCCCGCCCTCGGAACAGCTTTCGTGCACGGTTCGCCACTTCGTCTATTACCCAGATCCTGTGACGATCCAGATGCATGCTCAGGCTGCAGTCGACGCCGGCTGGGGAGGCGTGGTGGTATGGGCACTGGGATATGAAACCCCTGGCGTGTACGCGGCTCTCGCCGCCACCACCCCGTAACTGGCCCTGGCCGAGCGCGATGTCTACGCTCGGAACACGCTGCGGACGTTTGCAGCAGCAGTACATCGTCAGACAGGAGCACGCCATGGCTGGTTCGTACATCGTTGCCGGAGCCCGCACGCCGATCGGCAAGCTCGGTGGTGCGCTCGCTGCGTTGAGTGCCGCCGATCTCGGAGGGTTGGCGATCAAGGCTGCTCTCGATCGTGCCGGCGTTGCGCCAGACGAGGTCGAGCACGTGCTGATGGGCCAGGTGTTGATGGCGGGCCAGGGCCAAGTGCCATCGCGCCAGGCCGCAGCCCGGGCCGGTATTCCGATGAGCGTGCCCAGCGTCAACATCAACAAGGTGTGCCTCTCGGGTCTCAACACCATCTATCTCGCCGACCAGATGATCGCCGCAGGCGAAGCCGACATCGTGATCGCTGGCGGCATGGAGAGCATGAGCAACGCGCCGTACCTCGCCGCTGGTGCCCGCAGCGGTTATCGCTATGGCAATGCCGAGCTCGCCGATTCGATCATCACCGATGGGCTGTGGTGCGCGTTCGATGCGTGCCTGATGGGTGTCAGCACCGAGCGGTACTCGGACGGGGGGATCACTCGCGCGCAGCAAGATGAAGTCGCGGTGAAGTCGAACGAGCGCGCAGCCAACGCGATCAAGGATGGTCGGTTTGCCGACGAGATCATCCCGGCCACCATTCCGCAGCGACGCGGCGAGCCAATCCTCGTGGAGACCGACGAAGGCGTGCGGCCGGGAACGACGATGGAATCGCTCGCCGCCTTGAAGCCGGCCTTCGATAAGGAGGGAACCATCACCGCGGCCAACGCGTCGCAGATCAGCGACGGAGGATGTGCACTGGTGATGATGAGCGAACGCGCGGTCAACGCTCGTGCTGCATCACCCATCGGTCAAGTCGTGAGCTACGGAATGGTTGCCGGCCCCGACAACGCGTCGTTGCTTCATCAGCCGAGCCGCGCAATCCTCGCCGCACTCGAGCGCGCGGCTCTGAGTGTCGGCGATGTCGATCTCTTCGAGATCAACGAAGCGTTCGCGGCTGTCAGCATCGCATCGATGAACGACCTCGGGATCTCCGACGAGATCGTCAACGTCAACGGTGGCGCGATCGCACTCGGTCACCCCATCGGGATGAGCGGAAATCGTCTGGCTCTCACCTTGCTGCACGAGCTCCGGCGTCGTGGCGGTGGAGTCGGAGCAGCCGCGCTGTGCGGCGGTGGCGGGCAGGGCGATGCGTTACTCATTCGTAGCCTTTGAGGCCAAAGTTGGTCGGGCAGTAGTTGAACGAACGCGGTTGGTAGATAATGCTTGACATCTGGCGCTTCGGCCCGTAATGTAACCGTCACATAGACGTTCGTGACACCGTCCCGTTGCCAACGTGAGTTCTGGGGTACCGCCTCTGGAGCTGGCCCGTCCGCCCGCTACCAGGTCCAGGAGTGGTACCCCAGCCTATTTTTCCGGCCAGGCACCCTGCGATGAGCGATGAGCCGCCGGAAGCCGCACATCTCTCATCGCGTGAGACCTGCTGAGATGCCGGGTCAGGCGGTGAGTTCGCGGCGGCCTTCGAGGGCGCGACCCAGCGTCAGTTCGTCGGCGTATTCGAGGTCGCCGCCGACCGGCAGTCCACTGGCGATTCGTGTCACGCGGATGCCGAACGGTCGCAACATTCGCGCCAAGTAGAGCGCCGTCACCTCGCCCTCGGTATTGGGGTTGGTGCAGACGATGACCTCTTGGATGCCTTCCGGCTCGAGGCGCGCGAACAGCTCTTTCATCTTCAACTGCTCGGGGCCGACACCATCGAGGGGGCTCATCGCGCCGAGCAGTACGTGATACCGACCACGGAACTCGCCGGTCTTCTCGATCGACACGATGTCGCGCGACTCCTCGACGACACACAGTGTCGTCGTGTCGCGACGATCGTCGAGACAGATCGGGCACAGTTCGCCGTCGGCGAAGTTCCAACAACGCACGCAGAACCGCACGCGTGCCTTCGCGTCGGTGATTGAATTCGCAAGTCGCGTGACGTCGTCGGTTGGCAACTTGAGGAGATGGAATGCAATTCGTTGCGCCGACTTCGGACCGATTCCCGGTAGCCGGCCGAGTTCGTCGATGAGAGCCTGCACCGGTTGGGTGTAAACCGCCATCAGGTGCGCTCCTCGATGATCTCGGACCCCGGGAAGGCTTGTGTCAGCCGATCGATCGGCGAGACGATGGCATCGGGTGGCACGTCGACGAGATCGCCGGTGTCGATGTCTTCGTCGGCTTGCACCGGCTCAGCGCGTTTGAGTTGCACCACGTTGTCGTCGTGACTGACATGACCGACGTTGTCGACCACCAATGACAAGGGGATGGCCCGACCAGCGGCGGTGGCCAACGCTCGTTCGACGTCCTGCCGGTACTCCTCAGCCCGAGCGCGATGCGGTTCGCCGGCGAAGCTGATGACCAATGCATCGCCCGCCATGTCGCCGACGTGTGCACCCATGTAGATCGCCTTGGTCATGCCGCGCAACGCGGGACGAACCTGCGTTTCGAACAGGGAAGGAATGTGATCGTTGTCGACCGATGCCGTTGAGCCCGCTCGTGGTCCCGCAGCGGTCGGTGCTGTCGGCTTGTCGCCGGAGGGCTGCGACGGATGAGTGTTGGCCGACGAGGATGTCGAGGGCGTTGAAGACGGTGACGAGGGTGA
The DNA here is from genome assembly GCA_040006755.1 of Ilumatobacteraceae bacterium. Lineage (GTDB taxonomy): Bacteria > Actinomycetota > Acidimicrobiia > Acidimicrobiales > Ilumatobacteraceae > JAENVT01. The sequence continues at coordinate 9,000 of JBDTWJ010000017.1, forward strand.
GGGCGATGTGCTCGGTGCACTCTCGCGCCTGGCTCGACCGCCGATGGTGGCGCGACCGGTGTTGGGATCAATGGGCACGGCCGTGACGGCTGCCGCATCGGTCGCCCCCGTGGCCACCGTCTGCTCGAGACGCTCGAGACGCGACATGAGGCTGTGCAGATCAGCCCCAGCCGCGTCGTGAGTCAGTTGCACCAGCGCAACCTCGAGCAGCAGTCGGGGGTCGGGGGCGTGGCGCATCTCGACCAACATCTCGCCGAGCCGCTCCATCGCTCGCACGATCGACGCTGCACCGAGCCTGGCGGCTTGCGACGACACCTCCTCCTCGCGTTGTACAGGAAGCTGCACCAGCTCGGGAGCCATGAGCGCGAGGAAGCAATCGCGCAGATGGCGAATGATCTCTTCGGTCAACGTGCGCGGGTCCTGGCCCTGCAGCGTGGCAAGGGCGACGACGGCAAGTGCCCGGCCGGGGTCGTGCTCGATGAACGCCTCGACGAACTCGTCGAGTGGTGTGGCCTCTGGCGCTTCGCCACCGCTCGCCGCAACGAGTTCGAGCGCGGAGATGGTGTCGCGCGCAGAACCACCGCCTTGGCGCAGCACCGCCTGCACGGCCGCATCGGTAACGTCGATACCAGCGTCGGCTGCCAGCCATCTGATGTGCTGCTCGAGGACATCCATGGGGAGCAGGTGGAACAGCAGGTGTTGCGTGCGACTGCGGATGGTGTCGCTGACCTTCTGCGGGTCAGTCGTCGCCAACACGAACACCACGTGAGGCGGTGGCTCCTCGAGGGTCTTCAGCAACGCGGCCTCGGCAGCCTTCGACAGCATGTGCACCTCGTCGAGGATGTACACCTTGTGGCGACCTGGCGTGCCGAGCGAGGCCTTCTCGATGAGGTCACGCATCGCGTCGACACCGTTGTTGCTGGCCGCGTCGAGCTCGTGCACGTCGTAGCTCGTGCCTCGTTCGACGGCAAGACACGAGTCGCACTCGCAGCACGGCTCGCCGTCTACCGCCCGGTCGCAGTTGAGCACCTTGGCGAGGATGCGCGCCGAGGTGGTCTTGCCGGTGCCACGGGGACCGGAGAACAAATAGGCCTGACCCTCGCGGTGGTTGATGACCGCATTTCGCAGGGCGCGAACCACATGCTCTTGACCACGGACCTCACTGAATCGGCGCGGCCTGTATCGGCGGTAGAGCGACTGTGTAGCCATCGATGTCGAGCCTACTCAGGGGGTGCGACATTGGGTTCGACGAGCCCGGGGTACCTGCGTCGAGCTCGGTCAGGTCGGGGTGGCGTCGGCAAGTCGCGCCCATCCTCTAGCGTTGAGCTACCAGCATGAATAGGACCTTCAAGCCCACACGCGCGGTCTGTCGCGGCCTCATCGCGCTCGCCGGCGTTGCCCTCGTCGGAGCGTTCGCCGTACCCAATGCGGCGGCCGCCGACAACACGTTGGCTTCCTCGTCGCCGACCGCCGGCTCCACCGTCGACACGTCGCCCCAGTCGCTGCTGCTCACGTTCGCCAATCCGCTCGGCGCGACCAACGTGGTGCAGGTCGCGTGTAATGGCGCGCCGATCGCCGTCGGCAGTCCCGCTGTAGGCCCGGACGGCATCTCGCTCAGCGTGTCGGTGCCCAATCCTTTGCCGAAGGGGGAGTGCGCTGTTTCGTGGCAGGTCAGTCAGCCCGACGGAACCAGTGGCGGCAGCTCGACCTTCCTGTTCACGATCTCTAACGACACTGCGGCCACGGTGGCGCCCTTGGTCACGGCGCCGGTGACAGGCTCGACTCCGGCGACGGCGTCGACGACGGCGCCAAGCACGCCGACCTCCACCGATGGCACGACAACATCGGACGCGGGGTCAGGAGGTCCGCTCGGTCTGTCGCGGTTGTTGGTGACGCTCGGCGTCGCGGTGCTGTTCGGCTCCCTCGTACTCATCGCAACCGCTTGGCCCGAGGGTGTCGAGTACATCCTGACTGTCCGATTCCTGCGCTCCGCCTGGCTGCTCACGCTCGCGTTCGCGATCTTCAACACGGCATGTGTCGCGGCGCAGATCACAGGCGAGGGGATCGGCAGCTCGTTGTCACCAACGTCGTGGAGCGGCCTGACGGATACGACTCCGGGTATCGCCGCGCTGGCACGTGTGATCTTCGTGCTGCTGACGGGTTGGGTCGTGATGCGTCCCGAGCGGGTCATCGATCCGTCCACTCAGCTTCCCGCCCTGGCGCTACCGGGTCTCGCCGTGGCGTCGCTGGGTTTCAGCCGCAGCGGTGGCCAGCTGCCGTTCCTCGGCTACGCCGCTGGAATCGCCCATGCACTGGCAATGGCGGTCTGGCTCGGCGGGCTCATCCTCTTGGCACGGGTCGTGTTGGCAGGGCCGGGTGAAGAGGATCTCGTCCATGCGGTTCGCGGCTTTGCGAGAATCTCGACGCCGGCGTTGGCGGTGACGATCTTCACCGGGTTCATCCAGATGTACCGCCTCGACTGGGGTGAGATCTTCACCAGCAGCCATGGCCGTGTGTTGTTCCTCAAGTCGATCGCTGTCGGCGCGATGGTCTTCCTCGGCGTTGCCGCGCGGCAGTTCATCAAGGAGCGCGTTGCGCGGGTCGATGCGATGACTGGTCAACTGGCGGTCAGGCTGCGACGCGCTGTCGGCATCGAGGCCGTGTGCGGCATCATCGTGTTGACGCTGACAGCGTGGATGCTGTCGCTGTCGCCACCGAAGGTTGCTGCTACCACCGATAGCACCAAGGGCCTCGCGGCGAGCGTGCAGATCAGCAACGAGTCGGCCGATGTGAAGGTGCAGTTCAGCGGAGTCGTCGGCCCCAACGCTGTTCGGGTCGAGGTCGACAAGCCCGAGACCGGCATCGCCGACCTTGCAATTGACTTCAGCCCTCCGGTCGGAACCACGGCTCCTGCGGTGACGCTCAACGTACCGCTGACCAAGGCGGGCGTCGCGGTGCTGCCTGTAGAGCAGGGGGTCCCGCTGGGATCACCGGGTGTCTGGACGGTGACAGTGCGATTCGGCCCCGAACCCATCGGCTCCAAGACGGTCCTCATCACCGACGGCTCGACTGTGACGACCGGTGACACCTCGCTTCAGGTGCTGACCACTACGCCGTAGGGCCGCGCCCCACGACCGAGGCGAACGCGACCGGACTGGCCACTTCGAGCTGGTCGTACCGACATGACTCCGGGAGGCGATCCGGCCGCCATCTCACGAACTGTGAGCCGTGTCGAAATCGGCCCTCCTGCAATTGGCCGAACGTGACCTCCGCGACACGTTCGATCGGGAGTGGTACCCAACTGAGGTCTTTGCCCGCGTTCCAGCGACTACCGCCGCCGGGCTTGCGCGAGGCCGGTTCGTCCGCGCGTGTGGCCCACTCCGCCCAGTCGCGCCACGGATGGTTCTCGAGTGCGTTGTGCGTGAGCGGTTCGAGCTCTGCAAGCAGTTCAGCGCGTCGTTTGACCGAGAACGATGCAACGACGCCGACGTGGTTGAGTTCGCCGTTGTCGTCGTACAACCCGAGCAGCAACGAACCGACGCCGTTGCCATCCTTGTGGATCCGGTACCCGGCGATCACACAGTCGGCAGTTCGTTGGTGCTTGACCTTGATCAGCGTGCGCTTGTCGGGCGTGTAGGGATCGCTGAGCCGTTTGGCCACGATGCCATCGAGCCCCGCACCCTCGAACTCCGTGAACCAACGTTGGGCCTCCGCCGCATCTGTGGTGTGCGGGCAGAGGTAGATCGGCGGTTTGGCGGCCCGCAACAGCTCCGTGAGCAGCTGATTCCGATCGGCGAGGGGACGGTCGAGCAACGACTCGTCGCCAAGGGCCAGAAGGTCGAACGCGACGAATGACGCGGGAGTCTCGGCAGCAAGCCGACGCACACGCGACTCGGCCGGGTGAATTCGCTGTAGGAGCGCATCGAAGTCGAGCCCAAGATCGTTGTTTGCTGGCACCACGATCTCACCATCGACGACGCACCGTTGTGGCAACGACGCCAGCAGAGGCTCGAGCAACTCGGGAAAGTAACGAGTGAACGGTCGCTCGTTGCGGCTGGCCAATTCGATGCTGTCGCCGTCGCGGAACACGATGCATCGAAACCCGTCCCACTTCGGTTCGTACAGCCAGCCGTCGCCTGTGGGTATGTCGGTCGCCAGCTTGGCGAGCATCGGGGGCAGCGGTGGCTGTATTGCCAACGACATGGGCATCGGCTCCAGCTTGTCAGGAACCGAACACCGACGGGGAACGTCCAAGCTCTGCCTCGTAGTCACGAGCGTTGAAAGTCCACAGCAAGGAGCGAGAATCAGATGAGTGCACGTTGGGTTGGGTCGATCGTGGGTGGAGCTGTTGTCGGAGTGCTGGCCGTCGGTGCGGCGAGCTGGATCGCACGAGACGATCCGAAGACGTCGGTCGCTTCGCCCGCGTCTGGGCCTGTCGGTGGTTCGCTCGTGAGATCGATCACCGTCAGCGGCGACGGCAAGGTCAAGGTGAAGCCCGATACGGCCTCGCTCAGCATCGGTGTGCAGGCAACAGCGTCGACTGCGACGGAGGCGTTGAACCAGGCAAACCTCAGCATGAGCGCCTTGATCGGAGCACTGAAGGGTGCCGGGATCAGCGACAACGACATCACCACGTCTGGCCTGTCGATCTACCCGCAGTACGGCTCCTCGGGAAACACCATCACCGGATACCAGGCAGCGAACAACGTCACGGTCACGGTGCGCGACATCACTGCGACCGGCCCCGTGATCGACGCTGCAGCAGCAGCCGCGGGCGACAACATCACCATCGGCGGCGTGTCGTTCTACGTCGACGACACTGAGGCGCTGATCGGCGCAGCTCGTGCCGACGCAATAGTGAACGCCAAGAAGCGAGCCGGCGAGTACGCCGCTGCGGCCGGCGTGACGGTGGGTGGTGTCGTTCAGATCAGCGAGGTGTCGATCAGCAACCCGACTCCGTTCTTTGCCAGGACGACCGCCGACATGGCCGGTGCGGCTGCGTCGACGCCCATCGAGACCGGCACGCAAGACCTCACCGTCTCGGTCACGGTCGTCTACGAACTGACCTGACGCGTGTGAGCGCGCCGCGGCCTTCGAAGTAGCGTGGGCTTCAATGAGCAATCCGATGGACGCCAAGCTCGATGATCTTCGACAGCGCCGCGAGCAGGCCTACCATGCCGGTTCGCCCCGGTCGGTCGAACGCCAGCACGAGAAGGGAAAGATGCTGGCCCGCGAGCGGCTCGATGTCTTTCTCGACCCCGGCAGCTTCCACGAGCTCGATCTGTTGGCACGCCACAGGGCACACGCCGCAGGGCTCGAGGAACGGCCGTACACCGACGGCGTGATCACCGGATGGGGCACCGTCGAAGGTCGCAAAGTCTTCGTGTTCAGCCAGGACTTCACCGTGTTCGGCGGCGCGTTGGGGGAGGTGTTCGCCGAGAAGATCCACAAGATGATGGACCTTGCGCTGAAGGTCGGCGCGCCCGTCATCGGCCTCAATGACGGTGCCGGTGCACGCATCCAGGAAGGTGTTGTCTCGCTGGCCAGCTACGGCGGGATCTTCTACCGCAACGTGTTGTCCAGCGGTGTCGTCCCGCAAATTTCGGTGATCCTCGGCCCGTGTGCCGGCGGTGCCGTGTACAGCCCGGCGATGACCGACTTCATCTTCATGGTCCGCGAATCCAGCCACATGTTCATCACCGGACCTGATGTCGTGAAGACGGTGACCGGCGAGGAGGTGACGCTCGAGGAGCTCGGGGGCGCGATGAGCCATGCCTCGAAGAGTGGCGTCGCAACGTTCGTGTCGCCCGACGAGAAGTCGTGTCTGGAGGACGTGCGTTTCCTGCTCGGCTTCCTTCCGTCGAACAACCTCGAGGAGCCGCCGCACGTCGAGACCGGCGATGATCCCGAGCGGTTGTGCCCCACCCTGAACGAGCTGCTGCCAGCGAGTGCCAATCAGCCCTACGACATGAAGGCCGTCATCCGCGAAGTGGTCGACAACGGCGAGTTCTTCGAATACTTCCCGCACTGGGCCAAGAGCATCGTCTGCGGATTCAGTCGGGTCGACGGTTACCCCGTCGGCATCGTGGGCAACCAGCCGCTCATGCTCGCCGGCGTGCTCGATATCGAGAGCTCGGAGAAAGCCGCGCGCTTCGTGCGCACGTGCGATGCGTTCAACATCCCGTTGCTGACTTTCGTCGACGTTCCCGGTTTTCTGCCGGGCGTCGACCAGGAGTACGGCGGGATCATCCGCCACGGCGCCAAGCTGCTCTACGCCTACTGCGAGGCCACGGTGCCGCGCATACAGATCATCACGCGCAAGGCCTACGGCGGTGCATACGTTGTGATGAACTCGAAGTCCATCGGCGCCGACCTGGCGTACGCGTGGCCCACCGCCGAGCTCGCCGTGATGGGACCGCAAGGTGCCGTAGAGATCGTGTATCGCCGCGAACTGCAGCAAGCTGCCGATCCCGCGTCTCGCCGCGCCGAGTTGGTGGCTGAGTACACCGAGAAGTACGCCAACCCGTACAACGCTGCCGAGCGCGGCTACGTCGACGACGTGATCGACCCTGCCGAGACGCGTCAGAAGATCGTCGCCGGGTTGCGCATGCTGCGCACCAAGCGCGAAGAGTTGCCCCGGAGGAAGCACGGCAACGTGCCTCTCTAGATGTGCTCGTTCACCTCCGCTCGCTTCGCTCGCTTTGGCTCCTCGCACTGTGTCGGCGGCTCCCTGGCGGTCGCGCGCCGACCGCTCCTCGCTCGCCGACCACGGCACCGGTGAGGGCGTGATGGACATACAGATCTCGCCGCAACCCACCGATGACGAAGTTGCTGCGATTGTTGCTGCGCTCGACGCACTGTGGCCGAAGCCGGTTCGCTTCGACTCGGCGCCGGCGGTGCGCAAACCCACGTGGCGGTTCAGCAACCGGTGGTGGATCGCACCGCTGGCCACTCGCCGCCAGCGGCCACGCCGCTAGGGGTCGGTGAGCGCCGCTACCCTCCACGGCGTGGACATCACGACTGTCGCCGACGACCTGATCGTGGCCCATCAGGCTGGGCCGTCTGGTGTTGTCGTGCGCCTCACCGATCTCCAGCCGGACACGATGCACCACGTCGGGAACCACGAGGTGCGCACGCTGCCCCGCCCCAACGGTGCGCTCCTGTGCCGGATCGGGACGGTCAACGACCTGCATCTCGGCGAGGTCGAATGCGGCAAGATCGACGACGATCCACGGGGCCCGATCCAGCAGGTTGCTCCCGGTGAGCCGCCGTATCCTGAGATCATGAACCACGCCGCGGTCGCCGAGATGCTGGCTGCAGATCTTGCTGCGGTTGTGGTGAAAGGTGATCTCACCCGTGATGGGATGGGCGTCGAGTTCGCCTCGTTCGAATCGTGCTATCGAGACGCTTTCGGCGATCGTCTGCACGTCGTGCGCGGCAACCACGATGCGTATCGCGGTCAACACGTCTATACCGGCGACAAGTGGATTGATCTTCCGGGCGTCGCCGTTGCGCTGCTCGACACGGTGCTGCCAGAGCGCACGACCGGCACGATCACCGCGCAACAACTGCAGTGGCTCGACGATCGATCGGCCACCGCAGATCGGCCGGTGATTGTGATGGGTCATCATCAGCAGTGGGTCTCGGGCAAGCGGCACAACGAGTACTTCGGCCTCGACCCCGATAGCAGCGACGGTCTTGCCGATGTCGCCGCGCGCCGTCAGCGGATCGTCGCCTACACCGCAGGACATACGCACCGTCACCGGGTGAGACCGATGGCGTGTGGTGTGCCGTCGATCGAGGTCGGCTGCGTCAAGGATTTTCCCGGGACGTGGGCCGAGTATCGCGTCTACGAAGGCGGCATCACGCAGGTCGTGCACCGGATGTCGTCGCCGGAGGCCCTCAATTGGAGCGAGCGGTGCCGTCACCTGATGTCCGACTTCGGAATCGACTACGAGACATACGCGCTTGGCAGCTTGGAGGATCGATGCTTCAACATCCCGCTGCGGTAAGAGCGGCATTCGAGGATGCGGCCGCCACGCTGCTGACCACGATCGAACGTGTCGAACCTCATCAATGGGACCTGCCAGGTCTCGGAGTGTGGGACGTTCGCGAGCTGACAGCGCACACCCTTCGGGCCTTCACGACGATCCAGAGCTACTTGTCCGACGAGCCCAAGGTCGACCGCCTGATCGTCGACGCCGTCCAGTACTACCGAGCCGCGCTCGCGGATCCGAATGTGCATCGCGTCGTGGCCGAGCGCGGCCGCGAAGCCGGGGCTCTGCTCACCGATCCCGTCGGCGAGAGCGGAGCAACGGCGCAGCGCGTACTCGCTCTCGTTGCGTCGACCGCCGACGACGACGTAGTCGAAACCACATTCGGGAAGATGATGTTCATCGAATACCTTGCGACTCGCGCGGCTGAGCTGGCATTGCACACTCTCGACTTGCAACGTGCCACGGGACAGCCGTTGGCACTCACGAATGCAACGTCGTCGATCGTCGTTGGGCTGATGGCCGAACTTGCCGAACCGATTCAGCTGCTGTCGGCCCTGAGCGGCCGCGCACCACTGCCCGACGACTACAGCGTGCTTCGTTAGGCGAGTCGTTAACGTTCGATGACCATGTCTCCACCTCCGCTCCACGGTCTTCGCGTCATCGATTTGTCGACCGTTCTCGCTGGCCCGAACTGTGCGAGGTACCTCGCCGACTTCGGCGCTGACGTGATCAAGGTCGAACGGCCGGACGGCGGCGACAGCTTGCGACGTTTGGCGTGGCGAGACCCGCGCGACGGAGAGGGGCTGTGGTGGAAGCTGGTCAATCGCAACAAGCGCACGATCACTCTCGACCTGAAGTCCGAGGATGACCTCGAGGTGTTGCGTCGGCTGGTGGTCGATGCCGATGTCTTGATCGAGAACTTCCGTCCCGGCACGCTCGAGCGCCTCGGTCTCGGTCCCGATGTGCTGCTGGAGTTCAACCCTGCGTTGGTCATCACCCGCGTGACCGGCTTCGGACAGACCGGTCCATACAAAGACCGACCGGGGTTCGCCACGATTGCCGAGTCGATGTCGGGCCTCGCGGCCATCTCGGGCGAGCCCGGCGGGCAACCGCTGCTGCCGGCGATCGCTCTCACCGACGAGGTCACGGGCGTCGTTGCCGCGTTCGCCACGATGGTTGCACTGCGCAGCGGAGTTGGTCAGGTCGTCGATATCAGCCTGCTCGAAAGCCTGTTCCAGTTGATGGGTCCGCTGATCTCCCTCTACGAGCTGACCGGCCAGATGCAGGAACGGCTCGGCTCCGGCTTGCCGTATTCGGTCCCGCGGGGCACGTACAGGTGCAGTGACGGACACTGGATCGGCGTGTCGACATCGAGCGATTCGGTGGCACTCCGTGTGCTGAACCTGCTCGGCGTCGGCGACGATCCGCGATTCACCACCTTCGCTGCCCGCATGGAGAACCGAGAGGCGTTGGAAGAGGTCATGACCAATTGGTGCGCGCAACGTACGCAAGCCGAGGTGATGGAAGCATTCACCGCCGCAGAAGCCGCGATCGGTCCCGTGATGACCATGGCCGACATTGCTGTCGACCCGCACTACGCGGCGCGCAACGCGATCGCGAAGGTTGACGGCACACCGATGCAGGGTCTGATCGCTCACCTCAGTGCCACGCCCGGCGCGCTGCGATGGCAGGGGCGGGCGCTCGACGCTGACGGCGACGAGATTCGAGCGACCGGTTGGGGCACGGCCCCGGAGTCGGGGGAAACCGAAGCAGGGCAGACACAGTGAGTGCAGCGCAATCGTTGCGTGCGTACATCGCCGGACCGTTGTTCGACGAGGGCGAGCGCTGGTGGATCGAACGTGTCGAACAGACCGTGGCCGACGCCGGCTTCACGACCTTCCTGCCGCACCGCGACAACCCGCCGAAAGACGAAAGCAATATGTCAGGCATCTTCGCGAACGACCGGCGGGGCATCGACGAGTGCGATGTGGTGGTGGCGAGCCTCAACGGCATCACCACCGACGACGGAACTGCGTGGGAGCTCGGCTATGCGTTCGCGCTGCGCAAGCCGATCATCGGTCTGCACACCGACTGGCGCCGGCGTTTCGATCACGAGGTGATCAATCTGATGATCGAATGCTCGTTGACGGTGCTCGTGCGATCGCTCGACGGCGTGCCCGACGCGCTGCGCAGCGTCGTAGCGGCATCTCCTGCTACGCAGTGAGACCGATCGGGCAGCTGACTCCTGTGCCCCCGATGCCGCAATATCCGTTGGGATTCTTCGCCAGGTACTGCTGGTGGTACGGCTCGGCGTAATAGAACTCGCCCAGCGGCTTCACCTCTGTCGTGATCTCGCCGAATCCGGCGTCGGTGAGTCGTTGCTGGTACATCGCCAGCGAGTGGTCGATGGCGGGGCGCTGTGCGTCGGTGACGTAGTAGATCGCGCTGCGGTACTGCGATCCGACGTCGTTGCCCTGACGCATGCCCTGCGTGGGGTTGTGGCTCTCCCAGAACAGCTTGAGCAACTGGTCGAAGCTGACGACGGATGGATCGAACACGACCAGCACCACCTCGGCATGACCGGTCATGCCGCTGCAGGTCTCTTCGTACGTCGCATTGGGGGTGAATCCACCGGCGTAGCCAACCGCTGTGGTGTACACGCCCGGCATCTCCCAGAACTTGCGCTCGGCCCCCCAGAAGCACCCAAGTCCGAAGACAGCGGTTTCGAACCCATCCGGCCACGGCCCAACGAGAGGTTTGCCATTGACGAAGTGATGCTCGGGTACCGGCATCGCCTGATCTGTTCGCCCCGGCAGGGCATCTTCGGCGCTGACCGCTTGCTGCTTCTTGTGAAAGATCATGGTTCAAGGCTACGAGGTATCGCCCCGGTCGAATACCGTTCGCGAGGTGAACATTCGAGAAACGATTGCTGACGATTTGCCTGCTGCGTTGGCCCTGAACAACAGCAGCGTTCCGGCCCTCAACGAGCTAGATGCCGACGAGATCGAGCGCCTGTTGGGCATGGCTTCGCTGGCTCTGACCGCCGAGATCGATGATGCATTCGCGGGGTTCTGCATCACGTTTCCGCCAGGTGTTGATTATGCCAGCCTGAACTACGGCTGGTTCAGCAGACACTACGACGACTTCGTCTACCTCGACAGGATCGCGGTCGACCCTACCTACCGTCGATACGGCATCGGCAGAGGATTCTACGAACGAGTCGTCGAGCAATTCACCGGCGTCTACGCCCAACTGCTGTGTGAGGTGAACCTCCGCCCACGTAACGAGGCGTCGTTGCTGTTCCATCAGTCGATCGGGTTCCACGAGGTTGGCCAGCAAGACACTGATGGCGGCAACAAGACCGTGAGCTTGCTGGCTCTGAAGCTGGGCTAGACGGGTCGTTCGATGACTGCATCGATCTCGACGACTTGATCGACGTAGCCGAGCAACATGACGCCCAGCAGTGTGGACGGCGGGACGTTCTGATCGAAGCAGGCGGTGACTTCTCCCCACGCGTCGAGCAGGTTCTGGTGAGGACCAACGACGTAGATCGTGAGCTGGTGGATGTCGGCGCTGGAAAAGCCGTGGTGCGTGATCAGCGTGAACAGGTTGTCGACGCACTGGCGTGCCTGCGCGACCGGGTTGCCGGGAGCGACCAGATCCCCCGTTGCGTCTCGTGGAACCTGGCCCGCGACGAAGAGTCGTCCACCGACCAGGTCCGCATACCGGTAGTGAGGTGTCTGTGCCAAGCCGGCACTCAGCTCGCCGTCGTTCATATGCACTCCATCAAACGGTGTCATGTGGCTCGATGTCGATCGGTCGTCTTCGCGCGACGACGATCAACAGGATCGGAAGAACCGCAAACAGTACGAGACCACCGAGGCTGATCACGACGTCGCCGTTGTCGAGTCCATCGTGGTTGGCGATGTGGTACACGAGGTGTGGAACGCCGTACAGGAGAGACGCGATCGAGCCGGCGATGACCGTGGTCCTCGACAGCGTGACGAGGGCAACGATCAGGACGGCCGCGAGACCAAGGTTGAGCCCGCCGACATCGCGAACGAGGTGTTCGTTGTACGGACCATCGACGCGAACCCACGCTCGTCCTAGTCCGGGGAAGTCGTCGAAGAACGATCGCGGCGCGAACTGTGCCCATACCCCGATCTCGAGCGACACGAGCGCCAGGTATCCGATGGCAATGCGCATCCAGACTCGGTACGTCATCAGACCTCCTTCTTCGGGTGACAACATGGATAGTAGGTGTCACGACGACTCGCGACCCATTGGCACCTCCCAAAGCAGCTAGGGACGCCAGTGATGGATGACGGAGATCGGCGCACGCTCAGGCTCGGGAGGCAGATCGTTGCCGAAGATCTCGCTGAGAAGCCCGTGCACGACGGGATGCAATCGTTCCTCGACGAACCTGTTGCAGTCCTCCTCCGATTCCCAGACGTCGATGTAGCGCAGACCCACTGGCCGTTCGATCGCTCAGTGAGTGATCAGCCCCTTCGGAACCTCGTCGCCGAGCGCATCGGTGATCCGTTTGTAGAACGTCACGTCGATCGGAACGTCCTGGGTGTATGAGTAGGTCATGTGCGGCTCCTAATTTGATCCGAATAGTAATCGGATGAAATAATGCCAATCGTGGAAGAGGTTGTCAACAGACGCAGGTACGACGTGTCGACTCGCCAAAGGCAGTCCGCTGAAACGCGGCAGCGAATCGTCGAGGCTGCCCGGGAACTGATGCTCGAGCACGGCTATCGCGCGACGACGATTGCAGCGATCGCGGCTGAGGCCGGTGTCAACACCGACAGCGTCTACGAACTTGTCGGACGCAAGCCGACTCTTCTGCGGGAGCTGATTGAGCAGGCGCTGTCGGGAACAGATCACGAAGTGGTGGCAGAGGATCGTGCCCACGTGAAAGCCATGCTGGCCGAGCCCGATCCAGCGAAGAAGCTCGCCATATATGCCGGCGCGGTATGCGCCACCCATCAACGAATGGCACCGTTGTTTGTCGCCCTACGCGATGCATCGTCGACCGAGCCAGAGGCACGACAGGTTTGGCGGGAGATCAGTGATCGTCGGGCGGAAAACATGCGAAAATTGGCGAGGAGTCTTCGCGAGAGTGGCGGCCTCCGCGCTGGATTGTCGATCGATCAGGCAGCAGACATCATCTGGGCAACGAACAGTTCCGAGCTCTTCGTGCTGCTGACGATCGAGCGTGGCTGGTTACCGAAGCGATATGAACGATGGCTCGCCGACAGTTGGTGTCGTTTACTCCTGCCCTGAGCACGAATCCAATGAGTACTGTTGGACACATGCAGTCGCTGGAGAACGAGGTCGACCAGGTGGCCGAGGACACGGGCTTCTCCGGTGTGGTTCACGTCGATCGGGCTGGCCAGGTCAAATTCGCCAAGGCATACGGCATGGCGCACTGCGCACTGCAGATCCCGAACGCAGTAGACACGCAGTTCGCCATCGCCAGTGCCGTGAAGGGCATGACCGCCGTCGCGGTGGTGAGTCTGATCGACGACGGGTTGCTGGAGCTCTCGACGCCGGCCCGCGCGCTGCTGGGCGGCGACCTGCCGTTGATCGGCGATGGCGTGACCATCGAACATCTGCTGGCGCATCGATCGGGCATCGGTGACTACCTTGATGAGGACGCCGAGCCCGACATCAGTGACTATCTGATGACCGTGCCGGTACACGAGTTGGCCACGACCGAACAGTTTTTGGCAGTGCTCGATGGCTTTCCCAGCAAGTTCGAACCGGACGAGCAGTTCTCCTACTGCAACGGCGGCTATGTCGTGCTCGCGTTGATCGCCGAACGGGTCAGCGGGATGTCGTTCCACGATCTCGTTCATCTGCGGGTGTGTGAGCCGGCCGGGATGGTCGACTCGGCGTTCCTTCGCACCGACGAGCTTCCAGGTCGTGCAGCCCTTGGGTACATCGAGGTGGACGGGGGGATGCGCAGCAACGTGTTCCACCTTCCCGTTCGAGGCAACGGTGACGGTGGCATCTACTCGACCGCCGCAGACATCAGCGCCTTCTGGTCAGCATTCTTCGGTGGCCGGCTCGTGCCCGACAAGTGGGTCGCCGAAATGGTGCGGCCGCGTAGCGTCTATGAAGCCCTGCGATACGGATTGGGGTTCTGGTGCGATGGTGTGAGCGACGCGGTGAAGCTGGAGGGGTACGACGCCGGGGTGTCGTTCCGCAGCTGGCATCACCCCTCGTCGCAACTCACCCATACGGTGATCTCGAACACCTCGGATGGAGCATGGCCAGTGACTCGCCGGTTGCACGAGTTGCTGTCCAATTGACTCGTCACTTGGGCGCGTTCATACGCCACGGGTGGCATACGCCACGGGTGGCACAAGTCGCGCCCATGCGGGCCAAGGCTCTCGGCCAGCGAGCCGTGATCTGACCCGGCCTACGGCGCCGGCAAGAAGTCACGCAGCAGCGCGGTGACTTGATCGGGTGCCTCGAGCTGCATCCAATGGCCGGCTCCATCGATGCGCTCGTAGCGCCACGTGTTGTCCACGAAACGTTCCGATGACTTCATGCCCGACTCCACGAGCGCAACGTCGCCAGAGCTCCAGATGCCCATCGTCGGTGACTGGATCTGCGGGAAGACCATTGGTGGACCGAGCCAAGTGCTCGGGTGGAGGTTGGCTCGGTACCAATTGAGCGCAGCCGTGAGCGCGCCGGGACGCGACAAGTCGGCGATGGCCTGGTCGATGTCGGGATGACCGGACCACGCGCGCATGTTGGCCCAGTCGTCGTTGGACAGCCATTGCTCGGCAATGTCTTCGAACTGGAACAGCAGCATGTACCACGACTTCTCACGCTGTTCGAAGCCAGCGTCGCGGAACGCGCTCGGATGACCAACCGAGAGCGCGACGAGGTGGTCGACACGATCCGGGACGAACGCGGCCATGGCCCACGCCAGGCCCGCACCCCAGTCGTGACCAACAACATGAGCACGCTGCACGCCGACCGAGTCCAGGACGCCCAATACATCACCAACGAGATCGAGCACGCCGTAGGACCCGACGCTGGATGGCTTCGACGACTCACCGAAGCCACGGAGGTCGGGAGCGATGACGCGATAGCCGGCGTCGAGCAATGCAGGCACCTGGTTGCGCCACAGGGCGTGCGAATCGGGAAACCCGTGCAGCAACACGACCGCCGGTCCTTCGCCTTCGTCCTGCACCGCGAACTTGAGATCGCCGACGCTGATGTCCTTCACGTGGTTCCTTCCTCAGTCTTGGGCGTCAGGCGCCGATGAGCGAGAGCAGCTGAGTGCGATCGAGACCCGGGGGCGGCGTCGAATCGGCCAGCGCAACCGCCTTCTCGGCCACGCCGGGGCGTGCCAGGACACTTTCCTGCCGATCCATCAGCGTCGCCACATCGATGAAACCGCGGAGCAATTCCGGGTCTCTCATGATTGAGCTGGCCAGCGCCTGGCCCATCACCCAATCTTGATCGTCACATTCATATGGCCGTTTCTCGATCGCTGCTTCGACCTCGGCCAGGCGGTGACGGTCGAACGAAAGCGTCTCGGCGAAATAGGGCTGGACGGTCTCGGCAGTCACGTCGTTCCATCGGATCGCAAGATCCTTTGGATCGTTGAGTGAGTCGTCACGAAGCATGGACCGAAGTGCCGCAGCATGGACGATGCCCATCGACATACCGCGGCCGAGCGACGGATTCGTGCATGCCCACGCATCGGCCAGGGGGAGGATGCCGGTGGCAACCGGCGTGCCGTCGAGCACATACGTGCGTTGGCGGTCCTCGATCTTGGCCATCAGCTTGACGTCGGTGATCGGCTCTGCGTCGACCCAGTGGGCGACGAGAGGGAACGCGCGCACGACCTTCTCCCAGCAGTCGACTTCCAGCAAGCTACGCAGCACAGCGTCCTTCGAGCTGGTGATGACGCCCACGCCCCACGTGCCGTTGTCGGCCGGAAGCGTGAGGATCGAGATCGAGCCGTAGTGCTGCAGCAGCCCGCCGAACGCCGGTGGGACGGTTCCGTCCGCTGAGCGGAAGTGGCGGCCGTAGTAGATGAAGCCGCAATCCTCGATCATCTCGTGCGGACCGGGTGATCCGATGTCGCGCAGCCACGACGGCATGGCTGACCTTCGCCCACCCGAATCGATGACGAGATCTGCCGCGATCTCGTCCCCATCCTCCGTGCGGATGCCATTGACATGAACGGTGCCATTGGAGTTGTCCGCTCGCAGCACACCTGCGACACCGACCCCGCGACGGATGGTGACACCCGGTGTTGCGGCAGCCATGGCGGCGACCACCGACTCGGCGACGGGGCGCCGCGCCGTGATGCTGTCGAAGCGTTCATCGCCTTCGCGCCAGCCGCCGGTGATGTCTTCGGGAATGCCGACGAGTGGATTCATGCGCAGCGCGCCGGCGTCGGCCATGGCCCGCGTCAGTCCGGGGAGTTCGGTGTCGGCCACCTGACGGAACCTCGACAGGAAGAGGTGGAGCATTTTGAACTGGTTGACACCGCGCCTCTCCCAGTCGTCCCACGCCCTCTCGGGTGGGGGTGGTGGCGCGGGATCACGCTCGAGCACGGTCACGTCGTGACCGTCGTTGGCGAGCATCATTGCGGCACATGTGCCGACGATTCCGCCGCCTATGGACACGATTCGACTCATTTGTCCCCCATCTCGGACCGACCCGGGACAACCATAACCCGGCCGCCGATGTCGGGCGACAGCGAATATTTGGTGCAGTGCTGACCGTGAATCTGCGATGTCAGTAGATGGTCTGGCGGACTCGTTCGCGGTAGGCGGCGTCGTGTGCCTTGCCGTCGAATTCGCCGCCCGTTATGACCTGCATGATCTCGCCCACTGATGGCAACTCGGACGGGTCGCGGTGGAGCGCTGGGTCCCACAGGTGCGAGCGAATCAATGCCTTCGGACACTGTGTGTAGACCGAGGTGGCGGTGACGACAATCACAGTCGTCGGCAGCTTGTCGCTGACCGCGAACGATCGCCGGAGCTCACGATCAATCGAGATCTGGGCCGTGCCGTTGACCCGTAATGTCACGCCAACGCCTGGAACGAGGAACAGCAATCCAATGCGAGGATCGACGACAAGATTGCGCAGCGTGTCGAGCCGGTTGTTGCCACATCCGGCATCAGCAGGGCCCCGATGTGGCGACAATCACGAACGGTGACGCATTGATGTACGTGCGGTGCAAGTCGGTGAGGTGATCGATCTCCGTGATGAGCGACGTGGGCACCGGAGCGTCGTACAACTCCACCAACTCGTCGAGCGTCCGAACGATTGTCACGTTGTGAGAGTAGTCGTGGCCACCCATGTCGGGCTATGGAAAATCGGTCGCCTCAAGCGCTGTGAATCGGCGCCTGGATGCGGTAACGGTGGCCATCGGGATCCTGGATGACCATGACCTTCGTCCCCCAATGTGTGTCGACGAACGGACTGACCACCTCGACGCCATCGGGCGCCTCATAGTTGGGATCGGCTGAGAGGTACATCTCGGTGGCGAGGGGGTCCTCGATCGACTGTTCGGCCAGAAAGACCGACGGTCCACCGGCAGGATGGCTCAACAGTCCTGACCCGTGGTCGGTCTCGAACTCGAGCTTGAACCCGAGGCTCTGCCAGAACGCCACAGCGTTGCCCCAGTTGTGCGTCTCTACGTAGTGATGATCGAATCCGTTGGTCGCCATCGGTCGAAGACTAATCGTTGCCGCGAGGCCACTGCCTGTCCTCTGGCAGCCCTGGCAGACTGACCCGAATGGCCACCAAAGTCGAGCACAACGAAGCCGGGAGTCGCTACGAACTGAGAGTCGACGACCGAATCGTCGGCATTGCCGACTATCACCGGATCGACGATGTGCTCGACTTCACCCACACGGAGGTCGTCCCTAGCCACGCCGGTCGAGGACTCGGCACCGTGTTGGCTGTAGCCGCGCTCGACGACGTCAAACGGCAGTCGTTGAGCGTGATTCCGCACTGCTGGTTCATGCGCGATGTCATCGCCGAGCATCCCGACCAATACCTCGCATTGGTGCCGGTCGATCGGCGCGCACAGTTCAGGCTGCCCGTCGAATGACCGCCGCCGACGTCACGCCCGAGGAGGTCGCGATCGGGGTCACCAGATATCGCGATTTCGAGATGGGCGACACTGCCCAGCGCGTCGATCACGTGCTCCACAGGACCATTGGGGCAATCGCTCGCGTGTCGGCCGCTGCGTTGAGGTTGGCATCAACCGACGTTGCCGGGTTCGGACAACGAGCGCGCGATGCATCGGTCGAGGTCGTGGACGTAGCGTTCGAAGTACGACAACGGGCCGCGCGTCTGGCTGGTGCGCTGTACGCCGCGAAAGACGCCTCGACAATGAGTCGATCTTTTGAGTTCACGGTGTTGAGCAGATCGAGGAGTTCGGTGACGTAGGCGCCGACGATGCTCCTTGGCCAGCACCTCGCGCGCGTGTAGGCGGCCGGCGGAAGCATGCGACCCTCTTCGAAAGGCATGCGGGCATGATCGGCGAGTCACGAAAGGTCGACATCGAGAACTTTGCCTTCTCTCCACGGCAGCGTCGACGCGACGACGGTCCATTCGTCGTCGCCGCGTTCGGAGACGCTGAACTCGCAGTCGAGCAGCGCCTCGATCATCTGGCGGTCGTGCGCGTACTCGTCGAGCAGATCGAGCAGCCGCGCCTGCCGAGGAATAGCTACAGCACGATCTCGAACCAGTACGGCAATGTCGCCTGCGCGGTACATGGTGTTGCCGCTGGTCGTCGTGACGCTGAGCGGGTCCCGACTGCCGGCAAGGAGCCGCCACTCCTCGACGTATGCGCCACTGGTTGCTCGCTCGGTCATCACGGTGCCGTCGTCACTCCACAACATCAGGCCAGGTTCCGGAGATGCCGAGACCGGTTGGAAGTTCACGCCGTGGCCGTGAGTGTGCCACGTCGCAGTGGCGGTGCGCACTCCGTCGCCGTCAACCACTATGGGCCCACATTCTGTGAACCCGCTGCTCGCATCGCTGGCCGCGATCGCCCGCAACTCGTCGATGCTGCACTCGTGCAGCCCGGCGCGATCGGTGAGGTTGGGACGATCGCTCGCGACGCGGACGTCGACCATCGATGACTCCGTCTGCAGCCACACGACAGTGCTGGTGTCATCGATCGTTCCGTCGGAGAACTCGATCCACGCCCGTGTCCAACATCCGAACAGCACGTCGGGAACGGTCGGCGTGTCCACGATCGCACGGTAGCTTGCCGGTCGACCCGGGCTACCGACGGTCTTGCAGGAACCGGAATCGATCTCGCACTTCGGCGACGCGCTCGGCGGTGATGTCGGCGAGCAGGATGCTCTCAGTCTGGGCCGCGCCGACCAGAATCTCGCCGAGCGGGTCGATGATCCGGGAGTCGCCGACGTACGGAAGACCGTTGCCGCTGCCCACGCGGTTGCAGCCGATCACGTAGGCCATGTTTTCGATGGCCCGGGCCTGTAGCAACGCCATCCACGGCAGGCGGCGTGCCTCTGGCCAGTTGGCTGGTACGAGGTAGACGTCAGTGTCGGAGGCCAACGCCCAGAACTCGTCGGCAAACCGCAGGTCGTAACACACGAAGAGGCTGACGCGCAGGCCTTCGACGTCGACAGTCACGAACTGATCGCCTGCACGGAAGTGCTTGGTCTCACCGCCATACGTGAACGGGTGGATCTTGCGGTAACGGTGCTGGGTGCCATCGGGTGCGGCGAGCACGAGCGTGTTGTGTGGGCGCTGATCGTCGGACGGCGCGTCGGGTGCGATCTCCGGGCACGACCCCGCGGTCCACACACCGTGCTGCCGAGCCTGCTCGACAAGAAACTGAGACGACGGTCCGCCCTCGGGCTCGCCGAGATCGTCTCGATCCGTTGCGAATCCTGTCGAAAACGTCTCACTGAGCAGGATGAGGCGGGCGCCGGCCGACGCGGCTCCGGCAATCAACGGGGCAAGGTGGGCGAAGTTTGCCTCCCGGTCACACCAGGCGATGTCGTGTTGGATGGCAGCGACGCGCATCGTCGCAGATTATCCGGTCGCCAGTTTGGCAAGACGCTCGGCGGCCTCGTCGAGCACATCGAGCCGCTTGCAGAACGCGAACCTCACGAGATGTCGTCCCTCGTGCCGATTGGCGTAGAACACCTCGTTGGGAACTGCCACGACACCGCATCGCCCGGGGAGCGCGCGACAGAACGCCATGCCATCGCCGTCGGGTTGTATCGGGCGGATGTCGACCGTGACGAAGTACGTTCCAAACGTCGGATACACATCGAAACCTGCAGCATGCAGACCGGGCAGCAGGCGATCGCGCTTCGATTGCATGTCGGCGGCAAAATCGGCGAAGAACGAGTCGGGCAGGCCGAGCCCGACCGCTATGGCCGGCTGGAACGGGCCGCCGTTGACGAAGGTCAAGAACTGCTTGGCGGTACGCGCTGCAGCGAGCAGCTGAGGTGGCGCGCAGATCCAGCCGATCTTCCACCCGGTGGTGTTGAACGTCTTGCCGCCGCTGGAGATCACGAGTGTGCGCTCGCGCATGCCGGGCAGGGTCGCCAACGAGACGTGCTTGGCGTCGTCGAACACGAGGTGCTCGTACACCTCGTCGGTGATCACGATCAGGTCGTGCTCGATGGCGAGGTCGGCGATCACGTGCAGTTCATCTGCGCTCAGCACGTGTCCCGTGGGATTGTGCGGCGTGTTGATCAACATCAACTTCGTCTTCGGTGTGATGGCGGCACGGAGCTCGTCGGAATCGAAACGGTATGAAGGAGGCCGCAGCGTGACTGGCTTGGCGACGGCACCGGCCAGGGCGATGCACGCTTGGTAGCTGTCGTACATCGGCTCGAACAGCACCACCTCGTCACCGGTGTCGAGCAGCCCCATCAGAGAACCGGCCAACGCCTCGGTCGCTCCGGCAGTGACGAGCACCTCGGTGTCGGGGTCGTACTGCAACCCGTAGAACCGCTGTTGATGGGCGGCGATTGCCTGGCGCAGTACCGGCATTCCCGGACCCGGCGGATACTGGTTGAGTCCGCCGTTGATGGCCGCAATGGCGGAATCGAGCACCTCGCGGGGCCCGTCGGTGTCGGGGAAACCTTGGCCGAGATTCACACTTCCCGTCGACACGGCAAGCGAGCTCATCTCGGCAAAGATCGTGGTACCGAAGCCCTGCAGCTTGGCGGTGAGGTATGGAAGGCGCGCTGATGACACGCCGAGAGCGTATGCCCGTCAGGTGACGGTGATGGTGCCGTGCATGGAACTGTGGATGTTGCAGTGGATCTGGTATGTCCCAGCAGTCGGGATCGTCAGTGTGGCCGTGCCACCGGCGGGGGCATCGACGCTGAAATCGCCGGCATCATCGGTGACGGTGTGCGCAACACCATCTTGGTTGGTGATGGTCAACGCCGTGCCCGCAGGAACCGAGGCGACCGAGAACGAGTTGCCGGAGATCGTCAGTCCGGCAGACCCAGACGTTGTGCCGTCCGTCGCCGAAGGCGCCACTGGGGCAGCGGTGGTACTGGTCTTGCTATCGCTGCTGCATGCAGGTACGAGGAAGGCGAGGGCGCAGGCGCCCCCGAGAACGATGCTTCGGTTCTTCTGGGTCATGTCTCTCCGGTCTCAGTGTGCTTGTGTCTCATTGTTTGAACTCGTCGAGATGTTCTGGCCCGAATGAATGTGGCAGCAGCCCGTCCAGAGTGAAAGTGGCTCGAACTCCGTCGGGCCCTGCGGCGTAGACGGGAGTGTTGCCAGCGGCGAACTCTCGCAAGCGTTGCCGGCACCCGCCGCAGCACGTGCCGATGGCCCCACCGTCGCACACCGTGAGCACCGCAACGATCTCCCGTTCGCCCGCCGCAGCCATGGCCGAGATCGCACCGGCCTCGGCACAGGATCCCTGTGGGTAGGCAGCGTTCTCGACGTTGCAGCCGGCGAACACTCTTCCGCTGGCGGTGCGAATAGCCGCGCCAACGGGGAAGTGCGAGTAGGGCGCGTACGCATTGGCCTGTACTGCCTTCGCAGCGGTGAACAGTTCTTCCACGTCGGGGTCCATCAGCTGCTCACAGTAGGCACGCCACCAGTCGGTTGTCCCGTCGGTCGAATTGTCGTCGTCCACCCATCGCCGACGGCAACACTCCATCCGTCGCCGACAAATGTCTCACCGACACCCAGAAGATCGTCGTACGGCGGCACCGCGACGAGAGGGGTTTGGGTCCGCGATGCGCTGCTGCCCTCGATCAGGTGCACTGCTACACCGCTTGCGGGCAGATGATCATCGAAGCCCTCGGCGGTGAGCAGTTCGATGGTGATGAACCTGTGGTCGTCGACCGCAACAACGACTAATCGAGTACCGGACGGTCCGTTCGACGGGGCGAGCGTGACGGTGCGACCTGTTGAGGGAACAGCAACCACGGCCGAGGACGGCAGCCAGCCGGCCGCAAGCCGGTTGATGGCCAAGGTGTCGGGACCGTCTCGGCGATCGGGATGTACCAGCCGCGGCGCGGCGCTGTTGCTCATCAGATCGAGCGCGCTGCGATTTGGTTCGCTCTGCGTGTCGTCGTAGCCGCTGTGCGGCCAGCCGAGGGCGTGACCGAGCTCGTGCTCGACGAGATCCATCGGCGGTCGGTCGCCCCACTGCGATCCGAAATCGGCAGCGCCGACATAGACGGACCGCCGCGTCGCGCTTGCCGGGCACGGCGGTGTGGTACACCCACCGCCCGGGTTCGCGAACCCGCCAGGTTGTGTTTCGTTGTGCTCGGCATCGGCGATGGCGATGACGCCGTGTGCTGCGTCGCTTGCCGATGCCAACGCGATGTCGACGCAGTCCTGTGGCTCGGCATCCACAGCAATCGTCACCACGCCACCGGCGGTGAACTGCGGTCGATATGCGCCGCGCGACAGCGTGTCGAAGTATGCGCTGACCTTGGTGTTGAGCAGGGTCGCCAGCCCATCGGGCTCCAGCGAGAGCCGAATCGGAAGGCCGGCATAGACGGCCGAGCGCGTGTCGGCTGGTACGTGACACACGAAAACCTCCCAGGGATCGTCACCTGTCGTCATCCAACGTGTGCTGTTGCCGGTGACGATGACCGCTCGCACTGCCGGCGGCAGCTCCACCGACGAGTGGCTGCACGCGACGGCTGCAGGCAAGCTGAGCAACAGAAGCGCGAGGAGACACGTGCGACGCACGGCGTGAGGCTATGTGCGCGTCGCCGCTATCCATGACACGATGGGATATGGCCGCTCGCCCGATTCGCCACCGCCTGCTCGGCAATTCGATCGTGCGAACCGTGCTCTCCGTGTGGGCGTGGCTCGTCCTCGGCATCGTCATCATCGTGTGGGTGCCGATGGTCGCAATCGTTCGTCTCGTCACCGCGCCGTTCGACAAGGGTCGCTATGCCGCTGGCTATCTGTTCCGCAAGCTCACCGTCGTGCATCAAATGCTCAACCCGCTGTGGCGGTTCCGCACCTCCGGCGTCAAGATCAAAGATCCGCGCCGGCCGTACATCGTCGTCGCCAATCATCAGAGTTTCGTCGACATCTTGCTGATCTCGCATTTGCCATGGGAGATGAAGTGGCTCTCGAAGGAAGACTTCTTCAAGTACCCGCTCGTTGGTTGGCTGATGCGCATGGCCGGCGACATCAAGCTCATCCGCGGCAAGCGTGAATCGGTCGTTGCGGCGATGGAATCGTGCAAGGACAGGCTGTCGAAGCAGGTCAGCGTGATGATCTTCCCCGAGGGCACACGCAGCACCGATGGTGAGCTCCGCAAGTTCAAGGATGGCGCGTTCCGACTGGCGATCGAGACCGGCACACCGATTCTCCCCTTGGTGCTCGACGGCACGCATCCTGCGTTACAGAAAGGCGACTGGCGATTCGGTGTCACCGACGCCGAGGTGCGCGTGCTGGAGCCCATCGAGACCAAGGGCATGACACTCGACGATGTGTCGTCGCTGCGGGATCGCGTGCGCACCGTGATTGCTGACGAACTGGCGTTGATGAAGGCCAGTTGATGCCGCTGTTGTTCGCCAGCGACGATGATCGTGATCTCGTGCGGGCCGAGCGCGACGTTGGGACTGCATTCAGCGATCTCGATCTTGATCTTCGCTCGCTGGCGGCCGTGTCGAACATCTTCCGGGCCGCTACGGCCGTGCGCAATCACATGGAGAACGGTGTGCTGGCTCAGCAGGAGCTGTCGTGGAGCGCATTCACGACGTTGTTCGTCTTACGAGTATGGGGCGACATGGACGCTCGCTCATTGGCGGCTGAGGCCGGCGTCACCGCGGCGACCTTGACCGGCGTGATGAAGACGCTCGAAAAGCGCGGCCTGCTGCGGCGCAAAGGCGATCACGTCGACGGGCGACGAATTCTGGTCTCGCTGACCCCTCGTGGTCGCAGTGTCGTGGGCAATATCATGCCTGCCTTCAACCGTCACGAGTCGCTCGTGACGCAGGCGCTCACTACGCCTGAGCAGGACGAACTCGCTCGCTCGCTGCGAACGATCCTGCGAACGATCGAGGCTATTGATCTGTAGATCAGCAGTGCTCGATCAGCCAGTGGGGGGAGAAAAGCGTCGCGCTTCTGCGACGAGCCAGGCGAAGGCCGGATCGGGTTGCTCGGCGAGCATCTCGGGATGCCACTGCACGGCCAGCACCTCGGGCCGCCCGTCGAGCTCGAAGCCCTCGATCACGCCATCCTCGGCAGTTCCAGTGACGACGACGCCGCTGCCTGGTCGCCCAACGGCTTGATGATGCAGGCTGTTGGTGGCAACCGTCTGGCCGTACAACGACGCGAGCCGGCTACCTTCGCTGACCTGCACCACGTGGCACAGTTCGGTTCGCAGGGTCGTCCACAGCGCGTGCGTATCGGACTCGTCGAGGTGTTGGACGAGCGTGCCGCCCAATGCGATGTTCAGCAGTTGAGCGCCGCGGCACACGCAGAGCATCGGTAGCCGACGATCGAGCGCAGCGCGGATGAGCGCCAGCTCCCACTCGTCTCGGCCAGGCTCGATCTCGCCCAGCTCTGGATGAGGATTCTCTCCATACAGCGACGGATCCGGGTCGGCTCCTCCCGTCATCACCAGACCGTCGAGACGGCTGATCATGTCGACTGGATCAGCGTCGCGCGTCAATTGCACAGGCAATCCCCCGACCGCAGAAATTCCCTTCGGGTACTCGCTGAGATGCAGATCGATCTCTTCGCCTTGCAGCGCGTCGAGCGGCAGGTGCGACACGCGCTCGACCGGCCAGCGGCGGCCCGACAGCCCAATCATTGGACGTCTCGTCATGCCCGACTCACCGAGACTGGCAGCCGCTTGATGCCGCTGATGAAGTTGGAGCGAAGCCGTTCGACGGGACCGTTGGAGTGAATGTCGCTGATGCGTGGCAACAGCTCCTCGAAGACGACCTTCAGTTCCATTCGCGCCAGTTGAGCACCGAGACACAGGTGCGGGCTCATTCGGCCGAAGGCAACATGCTCGTTCGGTGTGCGCCGAATGTCGAACGTGTACGGATCGGGGAATTGACGATCATCGAAGTCGGCCGAGTTGAACCAGATGACGACCTTGTCGCCGCGCTTGATCTGGCGATCGTGCAGGGTCGTGTCGTTGGTCGCAGTGCGCCGAAAGTGCATGGTGACGGTTCCCCACCGAAGGATCTCTTCGACGGCGGAATCCATCAGCGAAGTGTCACCGGCGATCACCGAGTCGCGCAGCGCTGCGAGCTGATCGGGTTGCTCGATCAGAGCCTTCATGCCCGCCGCCATCGTGTAGCGCGTCGTGTCGTTGCCCGCGCTGACCAGCAGCACGAAGAAGTTCTTGAACTCGCGCTCCGCAAGTCGGTCGCCATCGATCGTCGGAGCAAGGATGTCGCTGATCACGTCGTCGGTCGGGTTGGCTCGACGCCGCTCGGCCTGGCGTTCGGCATATCGGTACAGGTCGAGGGCTGCCGGAGAGCGGAAGGGGATCGACTTGAACTCGGCGGTGTCGCTGAGGCCGACTGGATGCTCGGTGAACTCCGGATCGAAGTTGCCGAGCAACGCATCGCCGCGCTCGA
>JBDTWJ010000018.1:0-34957 GCA_040006755.1 Ilumatobacteraceae bacterium
TTGGCGTGATAGCCGTCGTTGAAGTTCTCGAACATCACCTTCCAGTTCCACGGCAGATCGGTGAGGGTGAAGCTGCCGGGATTGACCGCGTTGACGAGGTCGTAGTGGTCGAGGAACGGTTCGTACGCCGCAAGCGTGGGTGCCAGTGGCTGGGCATCGGCGTCGAAGTTGACGAACACGAACCCGAGCCAGACCTCGACTCGCAAGTTCGGGAGCCCGAAGTCGGCCTTCGTGAAGCCACCGGTGCGCTCCATTGCCGGCGCGCCCAGCAGGCGGCCGTCGAGTGCATAGACCCACTGGTGGTAGGGGCAGGTGAACGTCGTGCAGTTCCCGCTGTCGTCGGCGATCTGCATGCCCCGGTGCTGACAGATCGCGGAGAAGGCTTGAATAGCGCCGTCCTTGCCACGGGCGACGATCAACCGCTCGCTGTTGACTGTCGTCGTGAAGTAGTCGCCGGGATCCGCGATCTGGTCGATCCGACCGACGCACAGCCATTCATGATCGAAGAGTGCGTGGCGTTCGAAGTCGAGGAATTCGTCGGTCGTGTAGCAGGCGGCCGGCAAAGTGCAGGCCTTGTCGACATCCAGCACCGACTGGTCGAACGATGCCAGCAGGTCGGTGGTGAGCACGGAGTGATCGGTCATCGGGTTGTCCCTCCCTCGGCTGTCGGATCTTTCAACAAGAACTTGCGAATCTTGCCAACGCTGGTTCTCGGCAACTCATCGACGAACGTGATGTCGCGTGGCAGCTTCGATCTTGCCAGGCGTTCGGTGCACCAGTCGAGCAACTGCGGGCCGGTAGGAGGCTGCGATGGATCCGATGCGACGACGAATGCCACCGGCACCTCGTCGCGCACCGGGTCGGGCATACCGATCACCGCGGCCTCGAGCACGCCCGGATGCGCGGCGAGCACCTGCTCGACCTCGACGGTCGAAACGTTCTCGCCGGCAACCTTCAACACGTCAGCACGACGCCCGTCGAAGTAGTAGTGGCCGCCGTCGTCGCGGCGCGCCCTGTCGCCGGTACGGAACCACTGGCCGTCGAAGCTCGCCTCCATGGTGCCGGGATCGTCGAGATATCCGGCGAAAATGGTGACACCGCGTTCCCCACCGACCACGATCTCGCCCACCTCGCCGGCGACAACCGGGTGTCCATCGGCAGCGTGGACCTCTACGGAACAGCCGGGTGTGACGTAGCCCATGCTGGACGGAACTGGGTCGACCGCGGTGTCGGTGAGCACAGCCGGGATGGTCTCGGTCATCCCGTACAGCTGACGTGGTCGACAACCGAACAGGTCCGTCAGCACGTGGTATTGGTCGTCGCTGATGTTCATCGCGTACCAGCAATGCTGCAAGCGCACGCCGTCGACCGGCGTAGCGCCGCGGGCCAGGATCATGCGTATCGGTGCAGCGAAGAGGCTCGCATGTGTTGCGTGGTGCTGCGCGGCCTGTGTCAGGAACCGGCTAGCCGAGAACGTGTGCATCAACGCCACCGACGCACCTGCCCAGATCGCGGACGCGAACGAGTAGTACTGAGCATTGGCGTGGAACAGCGGGAGCACGACAATCTGGCGATGTTCTGGCCCAAGACAGGCTGCTTCGGCCATCACCTTCCCAGCGAATGCGTAGTTGGCCTGGGTGATCTCGACCCCCTTCGGCCGCCCGGTCGTGCCCGACGTGAACATCACGGCCGCTCGATCGTGCAGACCGAGCGCCGGCCAGTCGTGGTGTGGGGTGCGATCGAGGTCTACGAGTTCTGCGTCGGCCTCGTCGATGACAATGGTCGCAAGGTCGTGCGCGGCGGGCAGGTACTCGTCGGCGCGCGATGCCGCGTACAGCCCGACGGCAGGTCTCGTCCGCTCGATGTGTGCGGCGAGTTCTGGTGTGCGCGCCGAGGGATCGCTCGGCACCATCCACGCGCCGAGCCGCACCGTGGCGATCCATGCGGCAACGAACCCCGGACTGTTGGTCAACGCCAGATGAACGGCAGAACCTCGGGCGACGCCGCGCTCGACGAGGGCTGCCGCCATGCCGCCGACGAGTTCGTCGAACTGGCCGTAGCTCCACTCGTGCACAGAGCCCGAGGGCCCTTCGAATCGGAGGAACAGCGCCTCCGGGTTTGCGGCGACAGTCGAGGCCCAAACATCGCCGAAGCAGCGCGCCTCGGGCCAACTGCTCACGCTGGTTGTGGTTCTTCTTCAGCGACGCCGTAGCCTCCGCCGCCGGGAAGTTCGAGGTTGACGCGATCTCCAGGTTGCAGCGTGATGCGCTGTTGGGTGCGAACCGCCTCGCCGTTGACGGTGAACGATCCGGATGCACCGGCCTCGCCACCGAAGATTCCTTCTGGTGGAACAGCAAGTCGCGATGTGACTGCGTTCAACTGCCACGGTCGCGTGGTGTCGACGCTGAACTCGACCGTCTGACCCATCCCGCCGATCTGTTGCCCTGCGCCGCCGCTGCCGGAGCGCAGCGACTTGCGGTGGAACCTGATCGGCGCCGATGCCTCGACCACCTCCACAGGCACAGCAGCAACGCCGGTCGGGTAGCTACACGCGGACAATCCGGGCTTGTGGGCGCGAGCGCCCACACCGCCTGCATACGTGAACATCGCAGTGATGAACGGTCGACCGTCGTCGTGATTTCCAGATACCTGCATGGTCCACACCGCGCCGCTGCCCTCGGCCATCGCCTGCTCGGGCTTGATCTGCGCGAGCGCCTTGAGCAACGCATTCGGCAGGAACATGCCGACGACATGACGCGCCGTGCACGGCTGCGGCGAGACGGCGTTGACGATCGAGCCCACGGGGGCCTCGACCAGGATCGGCGCCAAGCTGCCGTGGTTGTTGGGCAACTCGGGATTGAGAACCGACCGCACCGCGAACGTGGTGTATGCGTGCGTGTAGTTCTTGACCACATTGATGCCGTACGGGCTGGCCCCTGACGACCCGGCGTAGTCGACCAAAATCTCGCCGAGCACGGGATCGACGGTGATGGCACACACGATGTCGATGCGACTTCCATCGGCCAGGTCGAGTTCGGCACTCGCGCGGTACGTGCCAGCCGGCAACTCGCGAATCGTTGCACGCGTCGCCGTCTCGCTGCGCTCGATGATCTCGTCGGCGAGTTCCTCGATGTCGACGAGGCCGTGCTGCGAACACAAGCTCAGCAAGCGCTGCGCGCCGACTTCGCCCGATGCCATTTGCGCATGCAGATCGCCCGACATGTGGTCCGGTTGGCGAACGTTGCTGAGGATGAACCGCCACACGTCGTCGTTGCGTTGGCCCGACTTCATCAGTTTGCAGATCGGGATCCACAAACCTTCCTCGAACACGTCGCGCGCACCTGCACCGATCCCGTAGCCGCCGACATCGGTGTGGTGGATGGTCGAACCGAAGAACGCGATCGCCTTGCCGCCCTTGAACACCGGGTACAGCACCGTCACGTCGAGCAACTGCCCCGCGGTCTTGTATGGATCGTTGGTGATCAGCACGTCGCCTTCGACGAGCGAATCGGGCGGATACTCGTCGAGCACGGCTGTCGCGGCGCGGGCCAGCGAGTTGATGTGTCCGGGCGTTCCGGTGACAGCCTGGGCGACCATGCGGCCGCGTTGGTCGAACACCGCATTGGCCAGATCGCCCGCCTCGCGAACGATGGGAGAGAACGCGGCGCGTTGCAACGCACGCGCTTGCTCGTTGACAGTCGCAATGAGGCTTTGCCACAGGACTTCGAGCTCGATCGGGTCGAATGCCATCACGCGCTCCTCTCTGCGACCATCGAGCCGTCGTCGGCAACCTCGACATGCCAGCCGGGTCGTATCACCGCGGTGGTCTCGCGTTCTTCGACGATGGCCGGACCGTCGAGTCGCTGCCCGCGGCCGAGGTCGACGCGCCGGTAGACAGGTGTCTCGAGCGCAGCCACCATGCGATCGAAACGAACGGTGCGCGTGGTGTGCGGCACGCCATGCACGTCGCTGACCTCAGCGACCGGCTCGACGGTGTCTGCGTTGGCGTACGCCGACAGTCGCCACGTCACCGCCTCGACCGTGACGTCAGGAATCGTCAGGCCGTAGACGCGCCGATAGTCGCGCTCGAAGTGTTCGACGATCTGGTCGTCGGTGACCGGCCATTGGTCGCCGTCGCCGACCCAGATGGTCAGCTCGTTTCCCTGTCCGAGGTATCGCGCATCGATCCCGTAGCGGAAACGAATCCGGTCGCCGGGCACGCCAGCCGCAGCGAGCACACGGCGACCTTCCTCGCGCAGATCGTCGAGCAGGAGATCGCGTTCATCGTGCGAGATGTCGGCCAGCGAGCGAACCATCGACCGGGCGAGATCGATGCGCACGGGCGACACCAACGTCCCGAATGCGCTGAGGACACTGGCGTTGACGGGGAAGATCACTCGCGGCGAGTCGAGCAGTTCTGCCACGCCGCATGCATGGATTGGACCAGCGCCGCCGAAGGCCAGGATCGTGACACCCCGAAGATCCTCGCCTTGCTCGACCGCGTGCATGCGGGCTGCCGCCGCCATGTTCTGGTTGACCAGCTCGTGGATTCCCGCGGCCGTGTCACTCGCCGGAAGGCGCAGTCCATCGGCAATCGATTGCAGCGCGGCGTCATTCGACGAGAGATCCAATGGCATGTCTCCGCCGAGGAAGTAGCCGGCGTCGAGCATGCCGAGGGCCAGGTCCGCGTCCGTGACCGCTGCGCGCTTGCCGCCTCGGCCGTAACAAGCCGGGCCAGGGTCGGCCCCCGACGACTCCGGACCGACTTTCAGCAGGCCCAGCTCATCGATGCGCGCCAGGCTGCCACCGCCCGCTCCGATTTCGACGAGGTCGACCGATGGCACCGACACCGGGAAGCCCGAGCCCTTCTTGAAGCGATAGATACGCGCCACTTCGAAGGTGTTGGTGATCTCGGGTTCGCCGCCGACGATCAGGCACGACTTGGCCGTGGTTCCGCCCATGTCGAAGCACAGCAACCGGTCTTCGCCGAGGCGTCGCGCGAACCAACTGCCGGCAAGTGCTCCAGCGGCGGGACCACTCTCGACCAAGCGGATCGGGGCGCGAGCGGCATCGTCGGCTGACACCACGCCACCATTCGACAGCATCATCAACACCGACCCACCGAACCCCTCGGCTGCGAGCCATTTCTGCAATTCGTCGAGGTAGGGACCGATCACCGGCATGGTTGCCGCGTTGCACGCCGTGGTGATCATGCGCGGGTACTCCCGGATCTGCGGTGAGATCTCTGCCGAGATGCACACCGGCACACCGAGCTCGCGGCGCAGATGATCGGCAATCCGACGCTCGTTCGCCCCGTTGGCGTACGCGTTGATGAGGCAGACGCCGACCGCTTCGACCTCGGCATCGCGCAACGCATTGGTAACCGCGTCGAGACCCGCGGCTGATGGTGTTTCGATCACCTCGCCCAACGGGTTCGTGCGTTCGGCAAGCTCGACCACCCGTTCGCGTGGCACCGGTGGATCGGGGAACTCGATCTGCAGGTCGTACATGTCGTAGCGGTGCTCGTCGCGGATCAGCATCGTGTCGCCGAACCCCTGCGTTGTCACCACACCGGCGCGACCGATCTTGCCTTCGATCAAGGAGTTGGTGATGAGCGTCGTTGCATGCACGATCGGCGCGGTGATCTCGGCTGGGCGCACACCCGCCTTCGCCAGAAGTTGTCGTACGCCGGCGCGCACCCCATCGAGCGGTGCAGCGGGCGTGGTCAGGGTCTTGTCGACGACCACCCGGCCACTCGTCGCGTCGATCAGTACGACATCGGTGAATGTTCCGCCGATGTCGACGGCGAGTCGCCAATCCGGCGACGACGAGCTATCCATTGCGAAGGTCCTCCCTCGGTGGGGCGAACACATCGAGGATCCAGACCTCGTTGAGTTCGTCGTCACCCACGAACACACTGTCTCCGTGCCACACCGAACGCGGCGCGAGATAGACCTCGCCGGGACCGAGCACGACACGAGTCGCGTCGTCGGGCGCGCCGATCCGGAAGTCGAGCTTGCCGCGCACGACGATTCCGAGCTGCTCCTGTTGGGTGTGATGATGCAAGAACGATCCTGTTGCACCGCCATCGATTCGCCAGAAGCAGAGCTGCAGCAGTTCGCCTGTGATCACCCTGCGTCGGAAGCCGGCGCGATCGGTCTCGGTGAACTGGTCGTCTTCGAGGAAGTAGCAGTATTGATTGGTCAGATCCATCGGCAGTTCCTTCACAGCAGTCGATCGACCATGCGTCGCTCGACGTCGTCGAGATGGGCTTGGACCGCGGCAACGGTTGCCTTGCGACGACCGGCGACCAGCGCATCGGAGATGGCCCGATGCGCGGCAGTGGACGAGGTGATGATGTCGCTGACCTCGCGGCGGTTGATCTCGGCGTACAGCAATGAGGATGCCTCCCCGGAGTCGAACAACGCGCCGAGTGTCTTTCCGTAGACCTCTTGCAGCAGCGGATTGCCGCAGGCGCGGGAGATCGCGGTGTGCAGGGCGCGATCGATGCTGCGGAACTCGTCGAGCTGTTCAGGCGATCGGGCGGCCAGTTCGGCAATGTCGGCTCGCTCGTCGGCGGTAGCCCGACGAGCAGCCAGTTCCGACATCGCCGGCTCGATCGTGCGCCGCACTTCGAACAGTTGGCGAACCAGCACCTTGCGACCATCCAGTGTGGGCGAACTGCCGGTGAGCCGGATCTCGGGCAGTCGCTCGGCAACGACGGGCCGGTTGCCGCGGCGCTCGAGATAGCCGGAGGCGGTGAGGCCCTGGATGGCCTCGCGTACCGAGGTGCGCGCCACCCCGAACTGCTGGCAGAGTTGCCGCTCAGCTGGAACAGGGCTACCAGGTTCGAGCTCTCCGGTGCGGATCGCCTCGAGCAGTTGGGCCCTGATCTCGGAGGATACGGTTCGCCGTGTCACCGGCGCGAACGGTGTGCCGGTGCTTGCCATGTCGCCTCCTGACGGTGTCTGGTCTGGTTGTCAGACCATATGCGATCTCGTACGGCTGCGACGCCTTGGGAGATGGGACGCTTGACAGCGATCCAAACTATACAAGTACAATACAAGTCATGCCTGACTGGGACCCGGAGCAATATCGCCGATTCGCCGCTGAACGTGCACAGCCGTTCCACGACCTCCTCGCACTGATCGAGCCGGACTCCATTCAGCGGGGCGTCGACCTCGGCTGCGGCCCGGGGGAGCTGACAGCGCTGGCCGCGGGGCAGCTCGGGATCGACGAGATGCTCGGCATCGACAACTCCCAGGCGATGCTCGACAAGACCGGCGAGCACGAATTGGACCATGTGCGATTCGAGTACGGCGATCTGGCTGCATGGGAGTCGCCAATCGAGTTCGATCTCGTACTGGCGGCGGCCAGCTTGCAATGGGTACCGGATCATGCCGGCGTCATGTCCCGTTGGGCGGCGTCGTTGCGACCCGGTGGACAGGTTGCCATCCAGGTCCCGGCAAATCCCGACATGCAGTCGCACGTGGTTGCCCGCCGGCTCGCGACGCGCGAGCCCTACCTCTCGTTGTTCGGCAGCGATGGACCGCCGCTCGACCCGGTGCAGGCCTACGTGTTGCTGCCCGAGGAGTACGCGCAGATCCTCTACGACCTCGGCTTCGAACGCCAACACGTTCGGCTGCAGGTCTATCCGCACGTGCTGCCGAGCCCCCGTCATGTGGTCGAGTGGGTGCGCGGCACGTTGCTGACCCGTTTCGAGAAGGTCCTCGAACCCGATGCTTTCGAGGCGTTCGTCGCCGACTACGAGACCGAACTGCTCTCGGTGCTGGGTGACGAGGAGCCCTACTTCTTCCCGTTTCGTCGAATCCTGATGTGGGGACGGCTCCCGCAATAGCCCTGGCTTTGCGAAGTGCGTACTTTCGGTGTCGACGGGATGCATCGAGAGCGCGCACTTCGTCGACTCGGGTGGGCTGGAACACACTGCCGATAGGTTCCACCTCATGTCCGCTCCGAGCCCTCGGGCCATGGCGGAGTTTGCGGCCTCTCGTCATGGTGTCGTCGTTCGCAGCCAGGCCGCCTCATTCGGATTCACGCCCCGGGACATCAGACTTGCCAAGGAACGGGGCTGGATCACCGAACCAGTTCGAGGAGTGCTGGTGGTCAGCGGCTATCCGCCGACGTGGGAGCAGCAGCTGGCAATTGCTTCAGTCGCAACGGTCGCTCGCCCGGTGGTCAGCAACGGAGCGTCGGCACGCCTGTTTGGACTTGACGGCTTTGACACAGCGGCCCCCCAGCTCATGGTGCTTCGGCCGAGCCGTCTCAGCCAGGCAGTAGTGGCGGGAATCGCCGTCCACCAGACCTCGCGGCTCGACTCATGCGATCGATACGAGCGCAATGGACTGCCGTGCACGACCTTGGCCAGGACCCTTAGTGACCTCGGCTCGAGCGAATCCAAGGAGATGGTCTGGCGTGCGCTGATCTCCGCCCGGCGGATTCATCGAGTGAACCCGCTGTGGTTGCAGCAGACGGCGGTTCGTCTTCATCGTCCGGGCCAGCAAGGGACTGGCGTGTTGATGCAGGCACTACACAGGTGGAACGCCGAAGGGACCCTGCCAGACAGCTGGTTCGAGGAGTTGCTCAGGCGGCTGCTCGACCATCCCGAGATTCCACCCATCGCGCCGCAGTACGTCCTCTCTACCGATGCTGGCGCGTTCGTTGCCCGTATCGATCTGGCCATTCCCGCAGTTCGTCTCGGCATTGAAGGTCACAGCCGAGAGTTCCATTTCGGCCCCGTTCGTGAGGCTGCCGACGAGGACCGCGACCTGCGAGTGGCGGCTTGCGGGTGGGAGCTGCTCTACCTCGGTTGGTATGCGCAGCGTCGTCCAGCCGAAGTTGTGCAGCTCATCGCCAAGGTCTGCCGTGCGCGCCTGGCACTGCGAAGTGCGTAGCGCCGATGCAGACAGTGCGCATCGACAGTACGCACATCTGGTGAGGACTACGCGGCGTGTACCAACGAGGCTTCGCGTACGTCGCGCCACTGATCGATGTCGTGGGCGGTGAGGATCTCGGCGTGCAATGAGGTCAGCACCTTCAGGCTGGCTGTGGCTTGGTCGCCGTCGGTCGGCCGGCCGGTCGGGCGGTGCTCGACGATCGCTTGCTTCG
Source organism: Ilumatobacteraceae bacterium (assembly GCA_040006755.1). Lineage (GTDB taxonomy): Bacteria > Actinomycetota > Acidimicrobiia > Acidimicrobiales > Ilumatobacteraceae > JAENVT01. Next base: position 9,127 of record JBDTWJ010000018.1, read on the forward strand.
TGTATGCGGCGTCGCCGGCACACACAAAGCTGCGTCCATCCGTGAACGACACGTGCAATGCCTGGTGGCCAGGGGTGTGGCCGGGCGTCGAAACCAGCCGGAGGCCGGGCATGAGATCGAACGTTTCGTCGTAGTCCCACGGCGCGGGGTTCAACTCCGCGAGATCGCCGGCCAATACCCCACTCGGCTTCGTCAGCCGAGTGAGCGCCCATTCCAGCTCGCGGGCGCGCACATATTCATGAGCCACTGGAAAGGCTGCGTTCCGGCCAGCGTGGTCGAAGTGGAGGTGTGAGTTGACGACCCACCGCACCTCGTCGATCGAATACCCGGCCTGCCTCAAGCGCTCGTCGACCAATGCATGACGGGGACACCGGATCTCGAAGAACGACAACATCGCGCCGAAGTGTGCACGTGGGTCGGGACCACAACAGGCTTCGTGGACACCGGTGTCGAACACGAGCACACCGTCATCGGTATCGACGGCGAAACACATCACCGGGACGTCGCCCATGACACCCGTCGGCGCACCGTCGAGCAAGCCGCTGACATCGGTGTACAGATCGCCGCATCGCAGTGCCCACAGCTTCACGAATCGACCGTACCCCAACTGCCGATGTCATCTACGATTGCACCCATGGCTCGATTCGGACGCGTGCTCACCGCGATGGTCACTCCCTTCGACAGCGACGGAGGTCTCGATCTCGAAGCCGCGAAGGTGCTCGCCAAGTACCTGCAGGATCATGGCAACGATGGCCTCGTGATCGCCGGCACCACCGGCGAAGCGCCGACGTTGAACGACGATGAACGGCTGTCGCTGTTCGCCGCTGTGATCGAGTCCGTGACCATTCCCGTGATCGCCGGCACCGGCACCTACGACACTCGTCATTCGGTACATCTCACGAAGGAAGCCGAGTCGCTCGGTGCTGCAGGTGTGCTCGCCGTCTGCCCGTACTACAACCGTCCGTCGCAGGCCGGCATCGAGGGTCACATGCGCGCGATTGCCGCAGCCAGCGACCTACCGGTGATGGTGTACGACATCCCGGTTCGCACGGGTCGCAAGATCTCCACGGCCACGTTGTTGAAGTTGTTCCGCGAAGTTCCCAACATCGTTGCGCTGAAAGACGCCGCCGCCAACCCCGGCGAGACCGCTGCCGTGATCAGTTCCATGCCTGCCGGCTCCGAGGCATACAGCGGCGACGACCTCATGACCCTGCCGCTTCTGGCCAGCGGGGTCGCCGGAACAGTCGGCGTGGCGACTCACTGGACGGGCGAGGATCACCAGGAGATGTTCGACCTGTGGGAGAAGGGCGACACCGAGGGCGCCCGCCTCATCAACTGCCGGATGTTGGAGAGTTTTGCGTTCGAGACCGGCGACGACGCGCCGAACCCCATTCCTACCAAGGCCATGATGCGCTACCTGGGCATTCCGGTCGGACAGGCCCGTTTGCCGATGGGCGATGCCCCGGATTTCGTCGAGGCGCGTGCCCCCGAGGTGTGGGCCAACCTGCAACGATGGAGAGATGCCTTTCCCGACCGTCCACTGTGATCCATCTTTGATGAGAGCGGTGCGTACTGATGGCTGAATCCGTACGGGTGGTCTTCCTTGGCGGTCTCGGCGAGATCGGCCGCAACTGCATGGCCATCGAACAGCAGGACAAGGTGCTGTTGATAGACGTCGGATTGATGTTCCCCGATGCCGACATGCACGGCATCGATCTGGTGTTGCCCGACTTCACATGGTTGCGCGAGAACGCCGACCGCATCGTCGGTGTTGTGGCGACTCACGGTCACGAAGACCATGTCGGCGCGTTGCATTATCTACTGCGAGAACTGAGCTTCCCGATCTTCGGTTCTGCGGTCACCCTTGGCCTCGCTCGCAACCGCATCGAGGAAGCTGGGCTGTTGGGAAAGACCGAGCTGATCGTTGTTGCCGACGGCGAGCGCCGCATGATCGGCCCGTTCGATGTCGAGTTCATCCCGGTCACCCATTCGGTGCCGCACGCGCATGCAATCGCGATTCACACACCCCAGGGCGTGATTCTGCATTCGGGCGACTTCAAGCTCGACCTCACACCCGTCGATGGTCGTCGCACCGACCTGGCGCGCATCGGCTCCATCTCCTCCAACGAGGGTATTCGACTGCTGTTGGCGGATTCCACCAATGCGGAAGAAAAGGGTCACTCTCCTTCCGAGACCAGTGTTGGTTCGGTGCTGCGCGCCCTGTTCGCCGAGCAGCGTGGCCAGCGGATCATTACGGCCAGCTTCGCCAGCCACCTTCATCGCATCCAGCAGATCGCAGACGCGGCCGTCGCCGAGGGCCGCGTCGTTGCGACGCTCGGCCTCAGCATGAAGAAGAACGTTCGCATGGGCCGCGATCTCGGGGTCATCAAGATCCCCGACAAGTCTCTCGTCGACATCGAAGACATCGATGGCTACCCTCCGGGCAAGGTTTGCGTGATCTCCACGGGCTCGCAGGGTGAACCGATGTCGGCGCTCGCGCTTTTGGGCCGCGGCGAGAACAAGTGGGTCAAGATCGGCGACACCGACACGATCATCCTCTCGAGCCATGCGATTCCGGGTAACGAGAGCAACGTCAACCGGGTGATCGACGGCCTCCTCCGTGCAGGTGCGCAGGTGATCCACTCCGGCGTCGCCGACGTCCACGCCACCGGTCACGCGCAGGCCGACGAGCTGAAGACGTACCTGTCGTTGACCACTCCCGAATTCTTCGTCCCCATCCACGGCGAGTATCGCCACATGGTCGCCAACGCCAAGCTCGCGTACCTCATGGGCGTGCCTCGCGCTCATGTGATCGTCTGCGAAGACGGTGACGTGCTGACCCTCAGCGACGACGGGCTTGCCGCGACGGGCCGCGTTCCCGCTGGCTACCTCTACGTCGACGGCATCGTCGGCGATGTCGGCCAAGGCGTGCTGCGGGATCGCAAGATGTTGGCAGAAGAGGGTGTCGTCGTGGTCGTCGTCACCGTCGACATCGAGTCCGGCAAGGTTCTGGTTGGTCCAGAGATCATCACCCGCGGCTGGGTGTACGCGCCCGAGGCCGAAGACCTGCTCGACGAAGCCTGCGACGCTGTCGCCGCGGCGGTCGAAAAGACGCTCGCCGCCGGCGTGCGCGACGTCGAAGCGCTCGAGCGCGATGTGCGCCGGGCCGCCGGCAAGTTCGTCAGCGAGCGCACCAAGCGTCGGCCGATGATCGTGCCAGTCGTCATGGAAGCCTGACGACGAGTGGTTCCAGCGTCGGCCGCTCGCCGATTGACCGTCGCTGCAATGCTTCTGGTTTCGTGCAGCGGGGGCGGGCCGTCGTCGGGCACACAGCCGCCGGTGTCGACCACGGTTGTCATATCGCAGTCGGTAGACCCGCCTCGTGTCGATCTCATCGACGACGCTGTCGCCGCACTCGAGGCACAGCTCGGCGGTCCCCAACAGTTCTTCGAGATCAACGCCACGTCGAGCCTGGTCAACCTGATCGTCGCGTTGAACGATGGCACGGTTGCCCAGCCATGGGTGTACGTCCAGGGTGACCTGTCGTCGTCAGAAGGCGCCGAGGCCAGCGGCTTCAGCTTCTCCGGTACCGCGCTCGACTTCGACCCCGACACGGTGCTCAGCAAACTGCAAGCCGAACTGCCCCAATCGAGCCCTGACCTGTTCTTCGTCGAAGGCGGCCAAGGCGGCGTCGTGCAGTACAGCGTGGCCGTGACATCGAAGCAGGGTGGGCAGTTGGTCGTCGTTGTCGGTCCTGATGGCACCATCCAGTCGGTGGACGCCGGCTGACAGTGCCCCGCTTCGGTAACACCCCCTTGGTACCGTTGGAACCTCTATGACGACATGGGGTTCCCCAAGGAAGCGGTCGAAGACGACGACTTCTGCCAAGCGCGCCCCCGTCAAGGCGCCGCCGCCGCCGACTCCTGCGCCCACGTCGCGCCGCGGGCAGGCGTCGGCCGAGCTTCGCGAAGCCATCGAGGGGCGCGAGAACGAATTCGCCGGCATCGGCTTCATCGCTGTCGGTGTGCTGCTCGGAATGGCCATCTACCTCAATCTGGCTGGTCCGCTGGGGCGCGGCACCGAAACCGTCGTCGGTTGGCTCACGGGTTTGGGCCGGTTCGTCGTTCCTATAGCGCTGATCGCCGTCGGTGTCGCACTCGTCGGCAAGGGGCAGAGCATGCGCCGCTTCCGGCTTGCCATCGGCTGGGGGCTGCTGGGACTCTCGCTGCTCGGGCTGTTGCACGTGGTGCGTGGGCCCGACAAGATCATGGCCGACTTCGACACGCTCGGCCGGGCGGGTGGCTGGATCGGTGCGCTCGTCGGCGAACCGCTGCGCAGCCTGATCGCGTCCGGTGGGGCAATCGTCGTACTGGTCGCGACGTGCATCGGCGGTGCACTCGTGTTGACCGGCGCATCGTTGCGATCGATGCTGACCCACACCGGCAAAGGCGTCGGCGCCGTCGCGATGCCGCTCGGCCGTCGGGCACGCACGGCGTTCGGCAACGTGTCGACCCTGCGCAGCGACCGGCAGGGCTCTCGCGAACTGCCCATGCCAACGGTGTACGACGCCGCTCTCGACGATGATTGGGAGGAGCCAGACAACAAGCCGCGCAAGGCTCGGGTACCGCGTCCGCTTCCTCCTCCCGGGTCGGTCGATCCCGGCTTGACCGAGCAGTCCGAGCTGGAGCTCGGCCCGGGCGCTCAGCGCGGCCAATGGGTGTTGCCACCGGCGAACTACCTCACCCGATCAGCGCAGCACGCCGTCAACAAGCCCGAGGTCGAGGCTCGCGGTCGAACCCTGGTCGATGCGTTGACATCGCACGGTGTCGAGACCAATCTGCTCGGCCAGACCGTTGGTCCTACGGTGACGCGCTACGAACTCGAGCTCGGTTCGGGCGTCAAGGTCGCCAGGGTCACCAGCCTCAACCGCGACATCGCCTATGCGATGGCCGCCACCGATGTGCGCATCCTTGCGCCCATCCCCGGTCGCACCGCCATCGGCGTCGAGGTCCCCAACCACACTCGTCAGCTCGTCAGTCTCGGCGACATCATGGCGTCGCCGGAGGCGAAGACCGCGACACATCCGCTCGACGTTGCCATCGGCAAAGACATCGCCGGCCGTTCGGTGTTCCTCAACCTCGCTACAACGCCGCACCTGCTGATCGCCGGCACGACCGGCGCGGGCAAGAGCAGCGGCCTCAACTGCATCCTGACATCCATCCTCATGCGCAGCACGCCCGATCAGGTTCGGCTCATCCTCATCGACCCGAAGCAGGTCGAGATGGGTCAGTACAACCGGCTGCCGCACCTGCTCACCCAGCCGGTGACGAACCCCAAGAAGGCCGCCAATGCACTGGGGTGGGCCGTCAAGGAGATGGAGAAGCGGTACGACCTGCTGTTCGAGGTCGGCTTCCGCGACATCGCTGGCTACAACGCGGCCTACGACCGCGGTGAGCTGAAACCCGAACCGGGATCCGACCGTCAGTTCGAACGGATGCATTACATCGTCATCATCGTCGACGAGCTCAACGATCTCATGATGGTCGCAGCACGCGATGTGGAGGAAAGCATCACCCGCATCGCCCAGAAGGCCCGCGCCGTGGGCGTGCACCTGATCGTCGCGACGCAGCGACCGTCGGTCAACGTCATCACCGGCGTCATTAAGGCCAACATCCCGGCGCGTGCTGCCTATGCGGTCAACAGCCTCACCGATAGTCGAGTCATTCTCGATCAGGCCGGCGCCGAGAAGTTGGTGGGCAAGGGCGACATGTTGTTGCTGCCCGGCAACTCCAACGTCTCGCAACGCATCCAAGGTTCGTTCGTCAGCGAGGAAGAGGTCCGCAAAGTGGTCGCCCACTGGCGACGTCAGGCACCGGAAGTGGTCTACGTCAGCGGTGTCGAAGGCGAAGAAGACGGCGGCGGCGCCAGCAGCATGTTCGCCGGCAGTGGCGAGGACGACGAAGACGACACGCTCATGCGCCAGGCGATGGAACTCGTGGTGCGCAGCCAACTCGGATCCACGTCGATGCTGCAGCGCAAACTCAAGGTCGGCTTCGCCCGTGCCGGCCGGATCATGGACCTGCTCGAGCAGAGCGGCGTCGTTGGGCCCAGCGAGGGTTCGAAGGCCCGTTCGGTGTTGATGACCGTGGAGGAGTTCGAACTGCTGCAGCAGGCGCAACGCAACCGCGGGATGTAGCTGCCGAACAGCGTCCGGGATGCACGAACTCACGGACGTCACGTCAGGTCTGCGACTCCCCGAAGGCCCGATCGCGATGTCCGACGGCTCGGTGATCGTCGTCGATGTCTGCGCGGCGACGCTGATCAACGGGGGAATCACGGTCGTCTCACCCGATGGTTCGTCGATGACGCATGTTGCGACCGGTGATCCGCTCGCCACCATCATCTGCTTCGGTGAGCATCGCGGCCTGCGACTGAACTACCTCTAGGCTTGCACAGCCTCGGGAACGCCGCGGGCCGTCGGTAGCCTGGTGCGTCGTGGCACAGCGGTTTTACGTCGAGACCCTGGGGTGTCCGAAGAATCAGGTCGACAGCGACAAGCTGGTCGGCACGTTGCTGGCCGACGGGATGACACCGACCGACGACGCGGCGATTGCCGATCTGGTCGTGGTCAACACGTGTGCATTCATCGACGAGGCGCGTAAGGAGTCGATCGACACGATCCTGGCTCTCGAGGACCAACGCAAAGACGGCGCACGCCTGGTCGTGACCGGTTGCATGGCCGAGCGCTACGGCGACGAACTGGCTGCCGCGCTTCCGGAGGTCGACCAGGTCGCCGGGTTCGGGGTACCGATCAACCTTGGTCGCAAACCGCTCTCGATCAGTGCGACCCCGATCCCGATGCTCGACCTACTGAACCTGCCACGACCGAAGTCGTCGAGTCCGTGGGCCTACATCAAGATCGCTGAGGGATGCGATCGCAGCTGCGGGTTCTGCGCCATCCCCTCGTTCCGCGGCCCGCAGCGCAGTCGCGATGTGTCGTCGATCCTCGATGAGGTCGAGCAGCTCGAGGCTCAAGAGATCGTGCTCGTCGCTCAGGACCTTGCGAGTTACGGCAAGGATCGGCCCGACGAGCTCGGCGCGGGATCGATCGTTCCACTCGTCAAGGCCGTCAGCGCGGTTGCGCCATGGACCCGCCTCTTGTACCTGTATCCCAGCGATCTCACCGACGAGCTCATCGATGCCATCCTCGGAACCGATGTCGCGTACTTCGACCTGTCGCTGCAGCACGTCAGCAAGCCGTTGTTGCGGCGCATGCGGCGTTGGGGAGATGGTGATCGTTTTCTGAAGCGCATCGAAGACATCCGCTCGCGCCAATCCGATGCTGCGTTCCGCAGCAACTTCATCGTCGGCTATCCCGGAGAGACCGAAGAAGACCACGATCAACTCCTGCGATTCGTCGAAGAGGCCGAGCTCGACTGGTGTGGCTTCTTCAAATACAGCGCAGAGGAAGGCACGTACGCGGTCAGCCTCGATGGTGCAGTCGAGTCGAGCCTGATGAACGAACGCCTCGCCGAGCTGCGCGAGTTGCAGGACGACATCACGGCGCGGCGGCGCGACGCCTTGATCGGCACGACGACCAAGGTGCTCGTCGACGAGGCCGGCGTGGCGCGCAGCAGTCGCGAGGCACCGGAGATCGACGGCATCATCGAGGTTCCGACATGCCTTGTGATCGGCCAGTTCCACACCGTTCGTATCGTTGATGCCATGGGTCCGGACCTTCTGGCAGAATCGAACTGATGCCCGTCGACCCGTCCGCTGTGAAGACCTGGGCAAACCTGGTCACGGTTGCGCGGGTCCTGATAGCGCCATTCATGTTCGTGTTGATCCCCGACGAGCCGGGCGGTTCGTGGGTGGCGTTCGCCCTGTGGTTCGTGTTGTGCAGCACCGATGGAATCGATGGATACCTGGCGCGGCGTCATGGGTCCACAACGGTTGGGGCCTTCCTCGACCCGTTGGCCGACAAGGTTCTCGTGCTCGGGGCGATGATCTTCCTCGTCAACAGCCACGTCTTCTGGATCGTGCCGGTCGTCATCATCGCGGCCCGCGAATTGGCGATCAGCTTGTACCGCACCTTTGTGGGAGCGAAGGGCGTCAGCGTCCCGGCCAGCAAGATCGCCAAGTTGAAGACTTTGACGCAGCAATTGGCGGTCGGATTCGCGATAGCGCCGCTCACCGCGATCGACGCGAAGTGGCTGTGGAATGGCCTGCTGTGGATTTCAGTGGTACTGGCGATCGTGAGCGGGTGCCAATACATGTGGCGCGCTCGTCAACCGAGAGAGACGGCCAATGCGCTGTGACGTCGTGGCGGTCGGCACCGAGCTGTTGCTCGGTCAGATCGTCGACACCAACAGTGCATGGCTCGGTGAAAATCTGGCAGCCAATGGCATCGACTCGCTGTTGCAGGTGAAGGTCGGCGACAACCTCGGTCGCGTCGAGTCGGTGTTGCGCAACGCGTTGGCCGATGCCGATGCAGTGATCATGTGCGGCGGTCTCGGCCCGACACACGACGACCTCACCCGCGAGGCGATTGCCGCCGTGATGGGTGTTGAGCTTCGCCAGGACGACGCCGTCGCCGACGTGATCACCCAGATGTTCGTTTCGCGCGGCCGGTACATGCCCGCCAACAACCTGCGCCAGGCGATGGTGCCAGTGGGTGCAACCATCATCCCGCAGACGCGCGGCACCGCGCCGGGTCTCATCTGTCCAGTCAGCGTCGACGGTGTCGACAAGGTCGTGTATGCGGTGCCCGGGGTGCCACACGAGATGAAGGAGATGGTCGAGCGTGCCGTGCTGCCCGACCTTCATCGTCGATCCGGTGAGACCGGCGTGATCGTCAGCCGCACGCTGCGCACGTGGGGCGAGAGCGAGAGTGGGCTCAACGAGCGTCTTGATCCGTTGATCACCCAACTCGACGCGGCCGGGAACCCGACCTTGGCGTTCCTCGCCAGCGGTTGGGAGGGACTGAAGGTTCGACTCACTGCGAAGGCAGCGACGCGGGCCGATGCCGGGTCGCTGCTCGACAAATGGGACGCCGAGGTTCGCCTCGTGGCCGGCGAACAGGTCTTTGGTGTCGACGACGAAACGATGGAGTCGGTCGTGCTCGACATCATGCGCACGGGCGGACTCACCCTCGCAGTTGCCGAGTCGGTCACGGGTGGTTTGGTCGCGGGCCGCCTGACGGCGGTGCCAGGTTCCAGCGACGTGTTGCGCGGCGCCCTGGTCTCGTACGCCAGCGAGGTGAAGTTCAACTTGCTCGATGTGCCACTCGGCCCGGTGGTCAGCGAGGCTGCTGCTGCTGCGATGGCCACTGGCGTGCGACGTCTGCTCGGCGCCGACGTCGGGCTCGCGCTCACGGGTGTCGCCGGCCCCGCCGAGCAAGATGGCATGCCGGTCGGAACGTTGTGCGTGGGTATCGACGACGGCAACACCGTGGCAACGCGCACGGTCCGCGTTCCCGGGCAACGCGAACAGATGCGACAGATGAGTGTGATCACCGCGCTGGATTACCTCCGCCGCCATTTGCTCGCCGCCGAATAGGCTTCGAAGACGCCCCCGTAGCTCAACGGATAGAGCAGCGGGTTTCTACCCCGTAGGTTGGGAGTTCGATTCTCTCCGGGGGCGCTGCAGGTCGAGAGAGCGGGAGAGTGAGCAGGAGATGGAAGACGATCCGGGATGGCCGTGGGGCCGGAAGTCGATACACACGATGTTCGTTCCTCAGTTGGCGATGCGACACGCTGCGAGAAGTGACAGTCGCGACGCACTGCTCGAACTGCATTCGCTGTGCCTGACCCTCTGTGCGGCGATCGTGGCGATCGGTGTCGTGGTTGACATCGCTCTTGGGCCGTGGTGGGTGTATTTCATCGGAGCCTTCTTCGCGGTCGTGGGTATTGCGCGACTTGCTCCGACCAGCCGACACATCCAGCAGGAAGACGACGAACTCGCCCGCGCCGGGTGCATGCGGTCACTGATCAGTGCGCTGCCTGCGGCGCCATATGGTGCGCAATGAGCTCAGATTCGTTCGCCGTTGCTCGCCCCGACCTCGAGCGTCTGGTGGCGTTGCGCTCGATGCAACGTCAGTGCTCGGTCTCATGGGGCGTCGTTGCAGACGGAGAGTTGGTGCTGACAGGCGCGCACGCCTCCGAGCCGGATCCGTTGCCGTCCGAGCACACCGTGTTCCGCATCGCATCGATGACGAAAAGCTTCACGGCGTCGTCGATCCTCATCCTTCGCGATCGAGGGCTGTTGCGACTCGACGACGTCGTAGCGGACATCACTCCGGAGTTCTCCTGCCTGGTTGGTCCAACGACGGACTCGCCGCCAATCACCGTGCGACACCTGTTGTCGATGTCGGGGGGCATGGCGACCGACGATGCATGGGCTGATCGTCACCTCGACATCTCCGACGAGCAACTCGATGAACTGGTCGGTAATGGCCTGAGCTTCGCGTGGGCGCCGCAGACTCGAGGCGAGTACTCCAACCTCGGATTCGCGATGCTGGGCAGGATCGTCAAGCGTGTTTCTGGTCGGCGCGTCCAGGATTTCATCACGGAGCAGCTTCTGCAGCCACTCGGGATGAATCGCACGACGTGGTTGCGGCCGACCCACGACGATTGGGCGAGGCCGTTCGACGTGAAAGACGATCAGCGCGTGCCCGACATCGAACCGCTCGGCGATGGTGCCATTGCACCAATGGGTGGGCTGTGGTCGTGCGTTTCCGATCTGGCTCGTTGGGTGAGGTGGTTCGCCGATGCGTTTCCGCCTCGAGACGGCGCCGACGACGGGCCACTCTGCAGATCGTCACGGCGCGAGATGCAACAGGTGCAGCGATCTTTCGCGACCAGCCACGCTCCCGCCACCGGTGAAGGCGACGAAGCCGTTCCGGAACGAATCGAGGGCGGGGGATATGGCTTCGGACTCTTCGTTGCCCACGACACGCGCTTCGGGCACTTCGTCACTCACTCGGGCGGGTTGCCCGGCTACGGATCCAACATGAGGTGGGTCCCTGGCCGTAGCGTCGGCGTGATCGCGCTCGGAAATGCGACCTACGTGCCGATGTCGATGATGGCTCGCAGGATGCTGGAGATCCTCGATGATCACGGTCTCGTCCCCGAGGTGCCAGTCGCGCCTGGAGCAGCGTTGCTCGATGCCGCCCACCGACTCGCTGCATTGCTGTCGGACTGGAGCGATAATGCCGCGGGCGAACTGTTCGCAGACAACCTTGCGCTCGACGATTCGTTCGAGAACCAGGCACGTAGAGCGACAGACCTGACCGTCCCTCATGGACCCCTGAGACTGGAGCGAGTGACCACTGACACGCCGATGCGCGGACAAGCGGCGATGCGCCACGCCGACGGCACCGAGCGTCTCATCGATCTGGAGTTATCGCCGCTGGTGCCGCCGAGGGTTCAGTTCTACGAGGTCGTTGCAGGGTAGGGATTCGGGCGATCTGGCCCTACCCTAAACAAGTCCGCAGTTCGAGCCGCATGAGGTCGTGTGTGAAGTTCAAAAAGGGCGACACCGTCATTTATCCACAGCATGGCGCGTGCATCGTGCAGGGAACCAAGAAGATGGAAGCGTTCGGTGCGACGCAGGAATATCTCATCCTGCGCACGGTCATCAACGAGATGACCCTGTCGGTGCCGACGTTGAAGACCGATGAGGTTGGCGTTCGCCCACCGGTCAACGCCGACGAGTTGGAAGACCTCGTATCGGTGCTTTCGAAGCCCGATCCTCGCGTGCCCAGCAACTGGAGTCGCAGGTTCAAGAACCATCAAGAGAAGCTGAAGAGCGGCGACGTGTATCAAGTCGCTGAGGTCGTTCGAAACCTAGCGGCTCGCAACCGCGATGCATCGCTGTCGGCTGCCGAGCGCACCATGTACGACAGGGCGCGCATCAACCTCATCAGTGAGATCGCCCCTGCATTGAAGGTCAGCGCCGAAGACGCCGAGAAGTACCTCGATGAGGCGTTGGCAAAGGGCGTGCTGAAGCCACCGAAGGAAGTCAAGAAGAAGGCTTAGCGCAGTACGCGACCACGGCCGGCAACTCGAGTGAATCCTGGTCCTGCTTGGGCGCGCTATGACGCGGCCGGCACATCTCGCGCCCATTCAGCGGTCGACGCGTGCCGGCGTTCGTCAGCGAACTCTTGGCATCACGATGAACGGCCACGGCGACGGCACTTCACCCACCGGCACTTCGATCACCGAGGGGCCGGCGTGAGCCATCGCGGTGCGCAGTGCATCGCCGAGTTCGTGCGGATCGTTGGCCTGCAGGCCGAGGCATCCGAAGCTTTCCGCGAAGGCGACGATGTCGGGATTGACCAGTGTCGAAGCGATCGTTCGCTCGATGCCGAATCGTTCCTGTTGGATCCGCCGCACGTTGCCGAACGCGTTGTCGTTGAACACCACCGTGATGGCGCGGATGTCATGTTGGACAGCGCTGGCCAACTCGGTCGCCGTGAACAGGAAGCCGCCGTCGCCGGTGATCGTCACCACCGTGCGGTTCGGCACGCCTGCCTTTGCTCCGATCCCGGTCGCCACTCCCGCGCCGAGGGTCCCTGCGAACCCGGACGACAGGAACGTTCGAGGTTGATTGAACTCGTACGCGAAATGGGCGACGAAGGTCATCTGCGTGACGTCCTCCACGAGGATCGCGTCGACGGGCAAGGCGTCACGGATCGCTGCCAGGAACGACAACTGTGGCTCGAGACCGACAATGTCGTTGAAGAACTGGGCGCGCTGGGCGCCGAGCGCTGCTCGCCTGTCAGGTCTTCGGACATCGGCAAGCCGATCGAGCAGCAAAGGCACCACTTCAGCGGCGTCACCATGGATCCCAAGCGCACCGATGTCGTGGCGATCGAGTTCGTCCCGGTCGGTGTTGATCTGAATCAGGTTCAATCCGGCGGTGCCCCATTGCAGCAGAGGGAACTCGATGCGCGAACCGATGCCGAGCACGAGATCGACGTCGGCCCACAACCGGTGGGCGACACCCAGCGGCACGAACAGCGGATCCGACTCGTCCATCACGCCATGCCCCATGCGTCGGGTCGACACGGGCACCTGCAACAGTTCTGCCAGTTGGCGCACAGCGGGTGCAGCATCTTGAGCGCCGGAGCCGACCCAGATCAGCGGATTGACCGCGGCGCGCAGCTTCTCTGCAGCCGTGTCGACGGCCGCCAGATCAACCGTCGGCATCGTGCGAACACCACGTCCAACACGGCCGGGCGCGGGCTTGGCCCACAGATCAGCTGGTACCTCGATGGCGACGGGTCGTGGTGTGCCCGAGACCAGTTGATCGAACGCCCTTTGGATCTGCGCGGCCGCGCCCACGGTGTCGCGAACGATCGCAGCATGCTTCGTGATCTGACCGAGCACTGCCGGTTGGTCGTCGAGCTCATGGAGCACTCGGAAGCCTTTGGCAAGCAGTGGCGAATGGATCTGCCCGACGATCGCCAGCACGCGCCCGCCCCCTCCGCATGCGCTCGACAATCCTGCGGATGCGTTGAGCAGTCCGGGCCCGGGCACGACGCACATCGCTGTGGGCCGGCCAGTGGCCTGCGCAGCGCCGAGCGCCATGTATGAGCAGCCCTGTTCATGCCGAGTGACGATCACTTCCAACCAATCGCGCGCGTCGACGACCGCATCGAAGAACGGGTCGTTCTGCACGCCCGGCAGGCAGAACAGTTGACGAATTCCCGTCGCCCTCATGCCGTCGAGGATGTGCTGCGCGATCGTGGGCTCTCCGTCTCGGGGCATCGTGTGATCGTAACTACAGTGCTCGTTCATGACCGTTCCCACCGCGCGAAACGAAGTGACCCGTGACCAACTCGAGCACGACATTCGTCAGGGTGACATCGACACGGTGCTGATGGTCTTTCCGGATCTGCAGGGGAGGCTGACGGGAAAGCGCACGACGGGACGGTTCTTCCTCGAGTCGGTGGCCGACGCCGGAACCGAGAACTGCGACTACCTCATTGCCTGCGACATGGACAACAACCCGGTGCCCGGCTACCGCTTCACCAGTTACGAGCAGGGCTATGGCGACATGTTGGCCCGCGCCGACTGGAACACGATTCGACGAATTCCGTGGGTCGACAAGACGGCGATGATCATGTGCGACCTCTTCGACGTCGACACCGACGAACTGGTCGAGGTTGCGCCGCGCACGGTGCTGCGACGACAGGAGGAGGCTGCCGAGGCAATGGGGTTTCTGCCGATGGTGGCCAGCGAGATCGAGTTCTACCTGTTTCAGGACACCTACGACGAGGCATATGCGAAGGGCTACCGCGACCTGCGGCCGCACTCGCCGTGGCTCGAGGACTACCACATCCTGCAGACGACCAAGGACGAGTACATCCTCGGCGCCATTCGACGAGGGCTCGAGGAAGCGGGTGTGCCGGTGGAGTTCTCGAAGGGCGAGGCCGGTCGCGGCCAACACGAGATGAACCTCGATTACACGACCGCGGTCGAGATGGCCGATCGCAACAGTGTGTACAAGACAGCGGCGAAAGAGATCGCGCACCTCAACGGCCGCTCGGTCAGCTTCATGGCCAAGTACGACTTCAACGACACGGGCTCCTCGTGCCACGTGCACAGCAGTCTGTGGTCACTCGACGGCAAGAAGGCGGTGTTCGACGATCACCATGGCCCGCACGGCATGAGCGAGACGTTCCAGCACTACGTCGCCGGCCTCATCGCGACCGCTCAGGAGTTCAGCCTGCTGTGGGCGCCGACGGTCAACAGCTACAAGCGCTTCCAGCCTGGCTCGTGGGCGCCGACCGGGATCGGCTGGGGTGTCGACAATCGCACGCTCGGCTTCCGCAAGGTGGGCCACGGCAAGGGTTCTCGCGTCGAGTGCCGCATCCCCGGCAGCGATGCCAACAGCTACTTCGCATTCGCCGGTCAGATTGCAGGTGGCCTGTACGGGATCAAGCACGAACTACCGCTGGAGGAGCCGTTCGTAGGCAACGGTTACGAGGCCACTGGCATCGGTCGCATCCCGTGGAACCTGCCCGATGCCATCGCGCTATGGGAGGGCTCGACGATTGCCAAGGAATGCTTCGGCGACGAGGTACATCACCACATCCTCACCATGGCGAAGGGCGAGTGGCTGGCCAGCAACCAGTCGGTCACCGATTGGGAGTTGCGTCGCTACTGGGAGCGCATCTAACTGGCTCCCGCGACCTGCCGCACTGCAGCTTCCGGCCTGCCTGGTCAGGCAGCGTGGCAGTGGGTGCGACGGAGGCTGTCCCAGTCTTCGTCGGTCAGCAGCAGGGGGCAGCGATCGGCGGTCCGGGTAGCGATCAGCACCATGTGGTGCCCTGCAACGTCGAGGTGCCCTTGCAGGTGATGATCCAGGTCCCAGGAAATGTCTGGGAGTGTCGACGACCCGAGCATGTCGGCGAGGTGACGAACCGCCAAATCGTGCGCCTCTTCGTCATTCAATCGAGTTTTCGTATCCATCTGAATCTCCCCGCCTTCTCGGGCATCGACGGGGGGTGTCGATGCCGAGAGGGTGAACCGTTATTTCAGTATCGGCAAACATCTGCATTGGATCAAGGACGTTCGTCCCAAATAGGTCAAGCGCACTACTGGTTGCGCCCCTTTGGGCCTCATTCGGGACGTTTGGCCCTCGCGGACCGGGTCAAGTGACCGTATAGCGCCCGCTCTACAATCGGCGGATGAGCTTGACGACGATCCGGCCGACGATACCGCGGTTCTCGGGCGGCGTCACCGCGGCTCAGGTCAGCTCGGCTTTGAAGGAACATGGGGTCGTCATCATCGAGCATCTCGCCGATTCGGGGCTGTGCGACCGAGTGCGCGCCGAGCTCGAACCACACCTGGCCGAGACTCCCGGTGGCGGCGACGACTTCGCCGGCCGCAACACCAGACGAGCGGGGGCGTTGCTGATCCGCTGTCCGTCGAGCGTGGAGATGGTCACCCATCCGCTGATCCTCGACGTGGTCGACCGCACGTTGTGGCCGAAGAAGACGACGTTCCAACTGCACCTCACGCAGGCGATAGCCGTCGGTCCCGATTCGCCGTCGCAGGCGCTGCATCGCGACCAGTGGTGTTTCGACTCGTTCCCGTTCCCGCCCGGGGTCGATCTCGAGGTCAGCACCATCTGGGCACTCGACGACTTCACCGAGCACAACGGCGCTACCCGCGTCGTGCCCGACAGCCATCGCCTGACGGATCGCATGAAGTTCACGCAGGCCGATTCGGTGCCTGCCGAGATGCCTCGCGGTTCAATCGTGCTCTACCTCGGTTCGACCTACCACGGTGCCGGTGCAAACAACAGCGATCAGGTTCGCATCGGTATCAATGTTGACTTCATCCTGGGATGGCTGCGTCAGGAGGAGAATCAATACCTGTCGTACACGCTCGACGAGGTTCGCGGGTTTCCCGAACGAGTGCAGCGGCTGCTCGGCTATGAGGTCGGTGCATACGCACTGGGCTACATCGACGGCGGTCGAAGCCCGATGGAACTGCTCGATCCGGCGAGGGCCAACGCCACGCAGAGCTTCCTGCCTGACTGAGCACCGAATCGATCACACGGTGAGCTCGACGAGCACCGGTAAGTGATCGCTGATGTCGTTCCACTGCTCACCGCCGTCGGGTGCCAGCATGGCGGTGACCGTCGCCGACTCCGGCACCAGCACGAAGTCCAGCCGCTGCCTCGGCGCGATCGAGGGATTGGTAAAATCACCACCCGGATCGACGAGGCCCGCGGCAGAGAACTCACGGATGACCTCGACTTCGTCGGGTGAGTTGAAGTCACCGGCCACGACTGCGGGCCGCCGATCTCCGATCAGCGCGACGACACGTCGCGCCTGGGCGATGCGCTCGTCGGCATCGTGCGAGGCGAGGTGCGTGTTGACCACTCGCAGGATGTCGTTGGTTCGCGTCACGGTGGCCGCCATCGCCACACGATGCTTGAATGTCCACGTCGATACGCCCGGTGAGATCGAAACGCTGACCAGTTCACCGACTTTGCGGGGCGTCACGATCGCCAATCCCTCTGCGCGCCACCACACCAGCGGCGAGAAGGGGTAGTGCTTGCGAGTCCAAATGACTCGCCATCCGAGCCGTCGCGCCAGCGCGCGAGCCTGATGCCGCTTCACCTCCTGCAGGGCGACGACATCGGGCAAGTAACCGGAGATCACCTCGCTGACGACGTCGAGATTGGGCGACTGAGACCCAAGGATGTTCCATGTCAGCACTCGCCAGGTCGTCATTGGTTCTCCAGTTTGGCTGGTGCACTACCGTAGGCCGCCATGAATCGACTGGCTGGAAAAGTGGCACTGATCACCGGCGCATCGTCCGGATTGGGCCGCGTCGGAGCCGAGTTGTTCGCCGCACAAGGCGCACAGGTGGTGATCGCCGACCTGTTCGACGGCGACGAGGCCGTCGAGGCCATCTCGGCCGCTGGCGGCGAGGCCAGCTTCGTCCGCTGCGACGTGACCGACGAGCAGTCGATCGAAGCCGCGGTGCAACACGCGGTCGAAACGTTCGGCGGTCTGCACGTGCTGTACAACAACGCCGGCGTGATGCTTGGCGACGACGACAATCCCGTCAACACCTCCGTCGAGACGTACCAGAAGACGATGGACATCAACGTCCTTGGTGTCCTGCTCGGATGCAAGTACGCCATACCGGCGATGCAGGAGTCGGCCAAGCAAACCGGCGAAGCGGCATCGATCATCAACGTTGCGTCGTTCGTCGCTCACATGGGTGCAGCGACGCCCCAGGTCGCGTACACCGCATCGAAGGGGGCCGTGCTGGCGATGACTCGCGAGATCGCCGTGATCTACGCCCGGCAGGGCATCCGTGCCAACGCGCTGTGCCCGGGCCCGATCATGACCCCGTTGTTGGCCAAGTTCCTGTCCGACGACGAGAAGCGCAACCGTCGGCTGGTGCACATTCCAATGGGCCGCTTCGGCGAACCGACCGAGATCGCCAATGGCGCGCTGTTCCTGGCATCGAACGAATCAAGTTGGATGACCGGGCAGTCGCTGATCATCGACGGTGGGATCACCGCCGCATACGTGACACCAGAGTGAGCGAAGTTCTCCACGGAGGTGACAGTCCAGTCGGCGATCTTGCCGATCGCGCCGTCGATTGGATCAAGCAGCATTTGATCGACTCGCCCATCGGTGTAGTCGGCGACAAGGCCATGCTCGACGCTGCCCTCCAGGGCTCTGTCACAGATGCCGGACTTGGTCTAGATGACGCGTGGCGATTGTTCGAGCAGGTGGTCGCGCCGAACAACATCGGCCTCGACAGCGAACGGTTCCTCGCGTTCATTCCGCTCTCGCCGTCCGTCGCGTCGGTGTGGATGGACACGATCGTCTCGGCAGGCAGCTTTCCTGCAGAGTCGTGGCTCGAGGGAGCAGGCGCTGTCGCCGCCGAGAACCAGGTGATCGATCTGCTGTGTCGCGCTGCGGGTATGCCCGCCGGCGCAGCTGGATGCTTCATGAGCGGCGGTTCAATCGGCAACCTCTCGGCGTTGGCGGTGGGTCGTCAACGCGCCGCCGGCCGTCCCTTTGTGGCCGTCGCCGACACCGCGCACGCATCGGTCGACAATGCCCTGCATCTGTTGGGCCTCGAGCCGCTGATCGTTCCGACCGGACCGAATTGCCGCCTCACCGGCGAGGCACTACGGGCCGCGATCGGGCAACGCCGCGACGTCGGGATCGTTGCTGCCACCGCCGGCTCGACCAACGCAGGAGTGCTCGACGACCTGGCCGCGTGCGCCGACGTCGCCGCGGAGATCGATGCTTGGTTCCATGTCGACGGTGCCTACGGACTTGCGGCGTTGTTGCTGCCGGAATTCAGCGGGCGGTTCGCCGGCTTGGATCGCGCTGACTCGTTCATCGTCGATCCGCACAAATGGCTCTTCGCGACGGGCGGTTCGTGCGCGCTGGTGTATCGCCAGCCCGATCTCGCGCGACAAGTGCACACCCAGCACGGGCCCTATATCGACGTGTTGCGCACCGGCGAGGATGCGTACAACCCGTGCGATCTCGGCTATCAGCTGACGCGTCGTGCAAGCGGGTTGCCGATCTGGTTCGCGCTCGCCCTGCACGGCGTTGATGCGCATCGCGATGCGATCCGACATGGCATCAGGCTTGCGTCAGCGATGGCCGACGCGCTCGAGGCCGATCCGTTGTGCGAACTGATCATGCGACCCGAACTGGGTGTAGTGCTGTTCAGGCGCGCTGGCTGGGGACGAGACGAGTGGAAGAGCTGGGCGACCGACCTGTTGAACGCCCGCACCGCCTTTATTGCACCCTCCACCTACAAGGGTGAGCCCGTCGGGCGATTGGTGTTCATGCACCCGCGCACACCGGAATCGATCATCGACGACCTGATGCTCAGCTTGAGAGCGTGACGTCGCCATCCGGCGTCGCGATCAGTGCCCGCAGCCGCGGCCGCTCGTCTTCGTCAACCTCCACGCCAGCCGCGGCACCGATGATGTCGAGCGCTCTCTGCAGGAGCTGAGCTCGAGGATGGAACACGTCGAGCCGCACGAGATCCACCGCCGGCGGCAATGTGTCGGTGGGATGTGACGAGTCGCCCCAGTCGATCATGAACGGCAAGGCTCCGCCGAACTGGCCACCCCGCTGGGGGTAGGTGAGTTGCCACTGCAGCAGCACACCGTCGGGTCGGCGCCTCGACATCGACGCCACATCGCCCAGCTCGATGCCTGCCGCCCGTGCTTCGGACACGATCTCAGAGAGGGGACGCACTGGTCGCACACACCACGCAACGAGCGCGGCCGCCTCGATCTCGTCGACGCCGAAGCCCCGCGGCCCATCAGGAGCAGGCTGCGATGGATCGGGCCCGATCACCTCGAGGTACGTGTTTCCGCCGAGCGAGAGCAGTTCGTTATAGGTGCCCTTGCCGACATGACTACCACCTGGCCTCGGAGCGACCCCCAGGAGATCGTGAATCGCAGCCGACGCAGCGGGGAGATCATTGGAGGCGTAGACCAGGTGATCGATCATCCTGTCATCATGCCGCGAAGCGGTGAACGCTCGTGATCTCGTGACCGGCAAGACTGGACGGATGAGTTCTGTCGCCTTCATTGGGCTCGGCGTGATGGGTGCGCCAATGGCCCACCACCTCGCCGCTGCCGGTCATCAGGTCACCGTCTACAACCGCACGCCGGAGAAGTCGCTGGCGTGGGTCGCGCTCTATGGCAACCGTGCTGCACCGACACCGCGTGAGGCGGCCGAGGGTGCCGAGTTCGTGATGATGTGCGTCGGAAACGACAACGACGTGCGTGAGGTGGTCTACGGCCCCGACGGCGTGCTGGCGGGTGCTGAGGCCGGCGCAGTGCTGGTCGATCACACCACTGCATCAGCAGAGGTCGCCAAGGAGTTGGCCGAGGCGGCGGCCGAGTGCGGTGTCGGCTTCGTCGACGCACCCGTCTCCGGCGGTCAAGCGGGCGCTGAGAACGGGCAGCTGACCATCATGTGCGGCAGCGATGACGATGCGTTCTACGAGCTGGCCAAGCCGATCATGAGCGCATACGCCAAGGCCTGCTCGCTGATGGGCGCCGCCGGCGCCGGGCAACTGACCAAGATGGTCAACCAAATCTGCATCGCCGGTGTCGTGCAAGGACTCGCAGAGGGCATCAACTTTGCCCAGAAGTCCGGGCTCGACCCGAACCAAGTCGTCGACGTGATCCGCTATGGGGCGGCGCAGAGCTGGCAGATGGAAAATCGCGGACGAACGATGGCCGTGGGAGAGTTCGATTTCGGATTTGCCGTGGAGTGGATGCGCAAGGATCTGGCCATCGTCCTCGACGAGGCGAACCGCAACGGTGCGCGCCTTCCGATGACGGCGCTGATCGACCAGTTCTACGCCCAGATCATCGCGCGCGGCGGGAAGCGATGGGATACGTCGAGTCTCATCCAACTGCTGGCCAACGACTGACAAGTCGCCATCGCACCGTGAGCGTGCACCGTTAGCCTGACCCTGGGACAAGACCCGCAGGAGGTGGCGTCATGGCCGCAGGCAACGATTGGAACAAGCAGATCATCGACGAGTTCCGGGCAAACAGTGGCAAAGTCGGCGGCCAGTTCGAAGGCGCGCCGTTGTTGCTCCTCCACACCACGGGCGCGAAGTCCGGACAGGCGAGGGTGAACCCGATGATGTATCAGGAGGACGGAGGCAAGTACGTGGTGTTCGCGTCGAAGGCCGGCGCGCCGACCAACCCTGACTGGTATTACAACCTGCTGGCCAATCCCCGCGCGTCGATCGAGGTCGGCGACCAGACCGTCAACGTGGCAGCCAAAGTTGCCGATGGCGACGACCGCGAACGCTTGTGGACTCGCCAGAAGGAACTGGTTCCCGGCTTCGCCGACTACGAGGCGAAGACCAGCCGACAGATCCCGGTCGTGGTGCTCGAGCCCACGAAATAAACGTCGCTTCGGGGGTCAATTGCCAGTGGTCACTACGCAAACCCATCATCCGACGATCGAAGCCATCCGCGCCAATCGGGCCCGGCTGGGGGATCGCGTCGTCACCACGCCGATCCGACTCCTCGTCGACGACGCGCTCGCTGCGGCCGTCGGAGAGTCGACACAGGTGTGGCTGAAGGAGGAGTTGTTCCAACGCACGGGCAGCTTCAAACCTCGTGGCGCGCTCTCGGTGATGCTCGACCTCGACGCAGACGCGCGCTCTCGTGGTGTCACGGGAGTGTCGGCGGGCAATCACGCCATCTCGCTCGGCTATTGCGCCCGCGTCCTCGGCACCACCGCAACAGTCGTGATGCCGAGGAGCGCCAATCCGTTCAGGGTGCAGGTGTGTCGAGAGCTTGGTGCGACTGTCGAACTCGTCGACAACGTGCACGAGGCCTTCGATCGCGTGAAGGAGATCGAGGCCGCCGAGGGTCGGACGTTCGTCCACCCGTACGAGGGACCGAAGACTGCACTCGGCACCGCATCCCTCGGGATGGAGTTCATCGATCAGGTCACGGCCGCCGGTACGCAACTCGACGCGGTGATAGTCGCCGCCGGGGGAGGCGGGCTGACGGGTGGCGTGGCGTGCGCGGTGAAACAGATGAGTCCCGAGACGGCGGTTTACGTCGTCGAACCCGAGGGTGCCGACAGCTTGAACCGCAGTTTCAAGGCTGGCTCGCCACAGGCCATCGACGAAGTGCGCACGATCGCCGACTCGCTCGGAGCGCCCCGATGCGAGCCCTATTCCTTTGCCCTCAATCAGCGGTTCGTCGACGAGGTGGTGCTCGTCAGCGATGACCAGATCCGCGAGGCGATGCGATTGACGTTCCGGGTCGCGAAGCTGGCCGTCGAACCGGCAGGTGCCGCAGCCCTCGCTGCGCTGATGTATCCATTGCGAGCCGGCCTCGCGGGTCAGCGCGTCGGCCTGGTCGTGTGCGGCGCCAACATCGATCCCGAGACGTTCAGCAAGCAGATCGCGCTCGGGCCCCTCGCCTAGGTCATGGCTCGCCGCAAACACCTGCCGGACGGATGGGATCAGATCGTCGAACGCCGCGTCGCGTACTGGCACGTTCTCGACCAAGCCGAGCGCGAGAGGCTTGCCGAGCTTGCCAATTTCATCGTCGCCGACAAGCGATGGGAGGCTGCACGAGGTTTCGAGCTGACCGACGAGGTGGTCGTGACGATCGCTGTCCAGGCAGCGGTGTTGATCCTCGGCCTCGACACCAATTACTTCGGCAAGGTCACCTCGATCATCGTTCACCCGACCACGTTCTCCATTCCAGGACCACGGCCGAGCGCAATTCGAGGGATGGTCGATGCGGGTGCCCAACCGCTACTCGGAGAGGCGCACCACGACCGAGGACCGATCCTGCTTGCCTGGGATCAAGTTCGTTCCAACGCCCGGCACCGCGGGCGAGGTCGCAATGTCGTGCTGCACGAATTCGCCCACAAGATGGACATGCTCGACGGCATCGTCGATGGGACACCGCTCCTGCCGAATCAGCAGGCGCTCGACCGATGGATCGCGGTCTGCGGCGCAGAGCTCGAGTTGATGCGTCGTGGCGAGGCTGGTCCGCTGCTCGATGACTACGGCGCAACCGATCCGGGCGAGTTCTTCGCGGTGGCCAGCGAAGTGTTCTTCGATCGGCCGGTCGACTTCCGCGAAACGAAACCCCAGCTGTACGAGGTGCTGGCCGACTACTACCGGCAGGACCCCGCGGCCCGAGAACACGTGCCGGTGGGCAGCGATCCCGAGTTGATCTAGCTTCATCTACCAACGTCCAACTTCTTACGTTCAACGACCTACGTTCAACGACCTAGGTTCAACTGGGGCACTCGAGGGGGATCCGATGGTCGAACGCAACTGGGCCGGCAACATCGACTACGGCGCGGCACGCTTCCATGCCCCGACCTCTGTTGCGGAGGTGCAATCGATCGTGTCCGCCGCCTCGAAGGTGCGTTGCGTCGGCAGCCGTCATTCGTTCAACGCGATCGCCGATACCACCGGCGATCTCGTTTCGCTTGCCGCGCTTCCGCCGATGGTCGAGCTGGATACACAAGCCTGCACCGTCACCGTCGGCGGCGGGACGAAGTACGGCGAGCTGGCGACGCAGCTGCACGAGCACGGTTGGGCACTGGCAAATCTCGCCTCGTTGCCGCACATCTCCATCGCCGGCGCATGCGCGACAGCGACTCACGGCAGCGGTCCCGGCAACGGCAATCTGGCAACAGCAGTGCAAGCGATGGAACTCGTGGCAGCGTCCGGCGACCTGGTCGACGTCTCGCGCGACGACGACCCGGAGTTGATGGATGCCATCACGGTCGGGCTCGGCGCTGTCGGGATCGTGACTCGTCTCACGCTCGCGATCGAGCCGACCTTCGAGGTGGCGCAGCGCGTCTACGAGCACCTGCCGATGTCGGCCGCCCAGGCTCACCTCGGAGACATCATGAGTGCTGGGTACAGCGTCAGCCTGTTCACCTCGTGGAAGAGCGACGAGATCGAGCAGCTGTGGATCAAGCGCAGGGTCACGCCGGACGGCGGCGACGACGTCGAGCCTCGGTTCGGCGCGATTCCAGCGAGTCGCGACGTGCACCCGATCGTCGAGCTCTCGGCCGAGCCGTGCACCGAGCAGATGGGCGTACCCGGTCCGTGGCATGCGCGGCTTCCTCACTTCCGCATGGGCTTCACGCCGAGCAGCGGCGAGGAGCTCCAGTCCGAACTGTTCGTCGCTGCCGCCAATGCGCCCGGCGCAATGAAGACGCTCGTCGAACTGCACGACGTGATCGCGCCGCTGTTGATGATCTCCGAGGTGCGCGCCGTTGCCGCCGACTCGCTGTGGATGAGTCCGTGTTATCAACGGGAATGCATCGCGTTGCACTTCACCTGGCTCCAGTCGTGGCCGGACGTTCAGCCGGTCCTGGCAACGATGGAAGCGGCGCTCGCCCCGTTCAAGCCCCGACCTCATTGGGGAAAGCTGTCGACGCTGGGTGGCGACACCATCCGGTCGCGGGTCGCACGCATCGACGACTTCGAGCAAGTCGTCAACCAGTGGGACCCAGAACAAAAGTTCCGCAACGCCTACCTCGACGACCTCTTCCGCTGACGTCGAGGACGACGAGCCGACACAAGTCACGAAATCTCCGGCGCAACCGGAGAATCGGTGCCGGGCCTCGCAGTGAGTCGGGCAGTGAGTCGGGCGGTCAATCGAGCAGTGAGGTAGGGCAAGTCACGAAATCTCCGGCACAACCGGAGAATCGGTGCCGGGCCTCGCAGTGAGTCGGGCAGCGAGTCGGGGAGAGTCAGCCGGTGATTCCGGCGCTGAGATCTCGCTTGCCGGCGGCGCGGTCGTCGGCCCATTGCTGCAGCGTCGCCTCGAGTTCGGGTGAGCCGGTGGCCTTGGCCCATTGCACCGGCAACGCCGGGAACGAATAGTCGTCGACGTCGGCGGGGTGGTAGTCCTCGGCCCGCCGCTGCATCGCCGCCTCGATGGCAGGCGCCAGTCGTTGCTGCTTGGCCATGACCTGCGCCTCGTCGCGGTCGACGAACTCGGGCAAGACCTCGCGACCGAAGATCTCGATCGACTCCATGATGTGCTCGTGGCGGTTGCGGCCGGCCTGCAGCACGAAGATCACCTGATCGACTCCGGCCTCCTCGAAACGGCGGAGGTACTCGCGCACCTGCTCGGGTGTGCCGACGCTGCCGCGCAAGCCGGTGGAGTCGCTCGCAGCCTGCTTGGCGCCAAGCACCTCCGAGTTCTCTCCGGCGCGAACCGCGGCGGCGATGGCATCGGGGTCGTATCCCTGGGCGGCGCGGCGTTCGACGTATTGCGCCCACACATCGGTCTTGCCGGGTTGATGCTCGCCGAACACGTAGAAATGACCGAGCGAATACCCGAAGAAGTTGGCACCCTCGGTGCCGCGGCGGATCGCCTCATCTTCGTCGTGATGCATCATCATCGGGCTGACGCAGGCGACGTGCGGGTTGACGCTGAAGCCGACCGGGTGGCACTTCTCGGTGAACGTCCGCTCATACTCCGTGACCCAGTTGACGGCTTCCTCCGGGTCGATAAATGCGAACGTCAGCGCGCCCATTCCTTTCTCGGCTGCAAGGAGGATGGTGTCACGCCGGCTGCAAGCCACCCACAGCGGTGGATGAGGTTTCTGCACCGGCTTCGGAATGACGTTTCGCGGCGGCATCTGCACGTACTTCCCGTCGACACCGGTGAACGGTGTCTCGGCCATGCAGCGCACCGCCACCTCGAGGCCCTCCAGCCACTGCTCTCGCTTCTCGAGCGGGTTGACTCCGAAGCCGGCGAGCTCGGCCTCGCTCGACGATTCGCCGCT
>JBDTWJ010000019.1:0-34955 GCA_040006755.1 Ilumatobacteraceae bacterium
ACCCCGCCTGGGGGAGGCGGGGTCTCTCAACCAGAACCCTGTGATTGGGGGAACCACATTTGGGGGGTTCTACGAACGGAACCAATGGGGGTGGGTTCCGTTCGACTACATGTGAAAGTATGCACGTGAACGAGTGATCTTTCAAGCCGTATTGGAAGATAGTCGATATCATTTTTGCAGATGGATCTCCGCCAGCTCTCCACGCTCGTGGCGATCGCCGATCACGGCTCGTTCTCGGCGGCCGCTCGTGCCCTCTACACCGTGCAATCCAACGTCAGTGGCCATGTTGCACGCTTGGAGCGCGAGCTCGGCGTCACCCTGGTGGATCGCCAGCGCGGTGGCCTCACCGACGAGGGCGTCATCGTCGTCGATCGTGCCCGCCGAGTACTGCACGAACTCGAAGACCTCGCCGCCGAGATGGCCTCGCGGGGCAATGAGGTCACGGGCGATTCTCGTCTCGGCGTCATCGGCACCACCGCTCGCTGGCTACTGCCCCAACTCCTCGGCCAGGTGAGCCGCGTGCATCCCCGCGTGCATGTCACGATCCACGAGGGCAACACGAGCAGCCTGCTTCCCCGTTTGCAGGCTTCGCAGATCGACGCCGCGATCCTGCACTTGCCGATCGACGAGCCCGAGTTGCAGGTCGATGCTCTGTTTGCCGAGGATCTGCTGCTGCTCGCACACAGTCGCTTCGGGCTCTCGGGTTGCGAGTCAGCTTCACTGAAGGAACTCTCCAAGATTCCGTTGCTCCTGCCACCGCATGGCACCGCCTTGCGGCGCATCATCGATCGCGCGGCCGCTGCCGCCGATGTCGAATTGCAGGCTCAGGCGGAGATCGATGGGGTTCGGCTGCTGGCATCGCTGGCCTTCGAGGGTTACGGACCGGCGATCGTGCCGGCCACATCGGTTCCACGTTGGTTGAAGGGCGATTTCCATCGTGTGCAGGTTCCCGAGCTACCGCGCCGAGTGGTTGGTTGGGTTCAGCGACGGCGCCCGGCACCCGGGATACCGACACGCGTGCTGTTGGCCGTGCTGCGCGATGTCATCGCGCTGCAAGGCCCGAAGCAGCCAGGCGTGCACGTCGGCACCGAGGCATTCCCCCTCGGCCGCGCTGTCTAGTCTCGGGAGCCATGCACCCCGTCGAGCTTCGTCACCGCGTCGTCGGCGCTGTCAGTTCCGATGTTCGCGAGTTCGAGGGTCGCCAGGTGGTGTGGGTCGATGTCGACGCGGGTTCACGCGTCGGTGCACTGACGTCGGACTCTTCGGGCAAGATCGAGAACGCCTCTACTACGGCACGCGCCAAGGGCTTTCCTCTGATCGTGATCATGCGCTCGAGCGGCGCCGACATCGTCGAGGGATTCGCGGCGCTTCATGGCTGGGGCCTGGCAGCTAAGGCGCTGACCGATTGCTCGGGCGTCGTGCCGATCATCATGGTCGTCGAGGGCCCGGCTGTATCAGGGCCTGCCTTGTTGTTGGGCATCGCCGACTTCGTCGTGATGACAACGGATTCATATGCCTTCGTCACCGGGCCGACGATGGTGGCCGAGTTCACGGGTGTGCGAATTGACAATGAGGAACTGGGCGGCGCTGCGTCGCATGCCCGATACACCGGTGCGACGAGCCTCGTCGCGACTGATCTCGAATCGGCGATCGAAATGGTCGGCCAACTGTTGGCCTACCTTCCTCAGCACAACGACGAGGAGCCTCGTCTCATGGAGACGGACGATCCGGCCGATCGGCGGACGCCGGAAGCCGGTGCGCTGTTGCCACAGACCTCGACCGGCAGCTACGACGTTCGCGATGTGATCCTTGCTCTCTGCGACGACGGCGAGATGCTCGAACTGCGTGGCCGTTGGGCGCCCAACCTCGTCACAGCGTTCGCGTCGATCGGCGGCCTCCCGATCGGCATTGTTGCGAACCAACCCCTCGCACTCGCCGGCACGCTCGACATTCCTGCGTCACAGAAGGCAGCACGGTTTGTCGCGTTTTGCGATGCGTTCAACCTGCCGATCGTGACGCTCGTCGACACCCCGGGCTTCTACCCCGGTAAGGATCTCGAATGGCGCGGCATGATCCGCCACGGCGCGCAGCTGGTGTTTGCCTACGGTCGCGCCACCGTGCCGCGAATCTGCGTGATCCTGCGCAAGAGCTATGGCGGTGCCTACATCGTGATGGACTCCAAGACGATGGGAAACGATCTCTGCATCGCCTGGCCCTGGGCGGAACTGGCAGTGATGGGCGCTGGGCAGGCCGCAGCGATCCTGCAACGCCGAGCAACACCCGAAGAGCGCGCCGCATTCGAGCTCGACTACGCCGAGCGATTGCTCAACCCATATGTCGCGGCAGAACGCGGCTTCATCGACGGTGTCATCGAACCGGCCGAGACTCGTCAGGTCATCGCCGAAGCACTGAGGATGCTCGTCGACAAGCGAGAAGCCCTCGTCTCCAGGCCGCACGACAACACCCCGCTCTAGATCTAGATCAGGCGTCAGCGGGCGGGATCAACGATTCGCCGAGCAGTTCTGTAGCCGCCTCGGCGTCAACCGGTTTCGCGAACCAGTACCCCTGCGCCGTTCTGCAACCCATGTCGCGGAGCAGGTCCAACTGTGCTTTGTTCTCGACACCTTCTGCGACGACATCGAGACCGAGCGCGGCGCCCATGTCGATGATGACTTGGACGAGCTTCGGCGTGCGTTGATCGGCCGTGAGGTTTCTGATGAAGGCACGATCGATCTTCAGGGCTTGGATCGGGAAACGTCGCAGTACCTCCAACGACGACATTCCCGCGCCGACTCCACCTATCAGCACGCCGATGCCGACATCGTGCAATTGCTCGATGACCAGCGACGCCGATTCCGGATTGCGCCTGATGACGCTCTCGGAGATCTCGAGGGTGAGATTCTCGGACGCGAGCTGATTGCGCCGAATGCACTCGACGATGTGTGCCTGCAGGCCGGGATCCGAGAACTCACGGTGCGAGATGTTGACGCTGACGTTCACCATGCCGTCGTAGGTCTGCTGCCAGACCGAGATCTGTCTGCAGACGTTCTCGATGATCCAATGACCCAGCGTAACGATGAGCCCGATCTCCTCGGCTTCGGGCAAGAACTCCTGCGGTCCAACGAGACCGCGAACAGGATGACTCCACCGCACGAGCGCCTCGAAACGACGAGCGATCGGAGCATCGAGACTCACGATCGGCTGGTAGTGCACCTCGAACTGCTGTCGATCCATCGCCTCACGGATCTCTGACTGCAATCCCATCCGAGCAACTGCACTGTCACGCATGGCGACATCGAACATCGCGAACGAAGTGCGCTTGTGGGCCTTCGCGTAGTACATCGCGATGTCGGCGTCGCGAAGCACATCCTCGGCCAGCGTGTACTTCCCTTCGCTGGTCGTGACGCCGACACTCGAAGTCACTACCACGTGGTGGCCATCGATCTCGATCGGGGCCGCCAGCTTGACCTGCATGCGATCGACGATCGGGCGAATTGCGCTCATTTCGATGTTGTGGAGCAGGACCGCGAACTCATCGCCTCCGAAGCGCGCGGCCAGATCAGCGGGGCGTAGTCCGCTTCGTAGACGCTGGCCGATCTGAGTCAGCAGTCGGTCGCCTGCGAGGTGGCCGAGCGAGTCGTTAACGAGCTTGAATCCGTCGAGGTCGATGAACACGACGGCATAGCGAAGTTTCGTGGGGGCGCGAGCATCGGTGATAGCGAAATCGAGGCGTTCTCGAAAGAGCTTTCGGTTCGGTAGCCCCGTCACTTCGTCGTACTGCGCTCCCTGCCGGAGCCGTTCCTCGAGCTGTTTGCGCGGCTCGATATCGTGCAGTGAGCCAACGATTCGCACCGCGGGGCCTTCGGCTGGACCTACCGGTAGTGCTCGACCGGCGAGGCAGTGATAGCTCCCGTCGATGCCCAGCACTCGATGCTCGAACTTCACCGGGTGGAGAGGACCGATCGCTGCAACACGCAGCTCCTCGCGCACCCGGTCGAGATCCTCGGGATGGATCGCGTCGAACCACACCGACGGCGCGGCACTGGCGCGCAGGTGCGGATGACCCAGCAACTCGATGCACCGCCTGGAGTAGTAGATGGTGTCGGTCGTCAGATCCCAGTCCCACAGCCCGTCTTTCGTCGCCTCCGCCCACAGGACGTAGCGCTCCTCGCTCCGTCGCACGTCGTCGCTCAGCTGCTGCTGTTCGAGCGCAGCGGTCAGCAGTGCAGCCCACTGGTTGTGAGTCTCGCGTCCGTTGTTCGAGAGCGCATCGACCTCACCAGTGACCGCCAGAAGTCCGTAGTCGAGGCCGCGCGCCCTCACGGGCACAACGATTGTCACCTCGTTGGCGAGTGGATCGGCGAGCGTGATGAGACGTGCAGGAGGAAACTCCTCGACCGAGCAGGTGATGCCAACGAGGTCCGGTAGCGCAGCGTGAGGATCGTGAACGCCGACAACCCGCAAGCGTCCCACGGAGGGCTCGCCCTCCCAGAGAGCCAGAACACTCCCGCGTGCATTCGTTCCCGCGAGCCATCCCAGGTGTCTCGGATCCGCTGTCTCGTGGTCGAGCAGCTGCATGCTGATCTCGTACTGCACGCGCATGGAATCCTCGCGAGCGGTCGCACGCCGAACGCGCGTCTCCACCTCGGCGCGCCAGAACTCCGCAGCGCCTTCAGCCATCGGGCCGTCGTCGACGGGACACCCGCACGACCCACGAGGAGCGAACTCCGACGGGGAGAGGTGGGGACCAGGCTCGACGTGGTCGCCCCTGATCAGGGCGAGCACGAGTCGTGCAGCTGAGGAGCCAATCTCGTCGAATGTCTGCACCACGGTCGAGAGCGTCGGACGTGTGTGCGCGCCTGCCTCGATTCCATCGAAGCCGACGATCGCCAGCTCGTCGGGAACCAGGATGCCAAGATCGGCGAGTTGTGCCATGCAGCCGATCGCGTTGCGATCGGTGGCCAAGATCAGTGCCGTGATGGGCATTGCCGCCGCCACAATTTGGTGGGCCACATCGCGACCGCCGAGCTCGCCGTTGTCGAACGCGCCGAAGAACCACTTCTCATAGGGATCGAGGTCGTGGGCGATCATGGCGGCCCGGTACGCGTCGTGGCGCGCTCGCATGTCGGGCTGGATGAGGTTGGCCGCGAAGCCGATGCGTGTGTGGCCGTGATCGATCAGGTGTTGGACCGCCTCGGTGATACCGGCGGCGTTGTCGGGCGTCGCTGAAGGAACATCGAACCCCTCGATGTGGTCGCTCGCCAGCGCGACCGCCTTGCCCGCTGCGCGAATGCGACGCAGGTAGTGCTGAGTCGTCGCAGACGCAATCGAGATCACGCCGTCGAGGTGTTGCCAAGCCGTCGGCGTGTCGTAGTCCGGTGCCGACACCACTTCGTCACTGCCCAAGCCGGCGTCGAGAGTCTGCAGCAGCACGACCCGGCCGCCAGCCGCAGCTATCTCGCCGGCGATTCCTGCGACGATCTTGCCGTAGTAGATCCCGCCGGTGACCGGTGAGAGCACTCCGACAGCAATCGATTTTGGGATGCCTGAAGCCTACGTCCGGATCATGACGAGGTGTGCGAACAGGGACCTAGTACCCGGTCTGCCCGTCGGTCAGTTCTCTCAGGATGTCGAGGTGGCCGGCATGCCGGGCCGTCTCCATGGTCATGTGCAGCAAGATCCAGCGAAGGGTGACGATTCCGAAGTATTCATGCGGGAGAACGCTGCGTACCTCGAGCGACGGCTGCTCGCGCACGATCTCGTGTGAGCGCTCGGTTGCCTCCAGGTAGTCGGCGACGACTTCTTCGACCGTATCCACGGAGTCGACGACGAATGATTCATCGTCGCCGACGGCGTCGTCGGGTACACCGAGAAAGAAGTGCTCGAACCAGCCGCGTTCACCCCACGCGAGATGCCTCACCACGCCCAGCATCGTGACCCCTGAGGGCATCACCAGCGACGTCGCCTGATCGAAAGTCAACCCCACGAGTTTGCGAACAACCACACCGCGGTTCCAGTCGAGCGAGCTCGACAGCTGTGCGTCGTCCATGTCTCGTACTGCGTCCATCGGGCCACTGTAGAACCGTGATTCACCTCCGCAATCGTGCCTCACCGGTGGGAACCGCGAGGCGGTCCACCACTAGTCTCACGCATCGGGGAGCAAGCCCCAATCCATTTGGCCGTGTCATCGAGGGGAACAACATGCCCGACACCATCACCATCATCGACGACCGGACCGGCAAGCAGGTGACGGTACCGATCACCGACAACATCTTTCCTGCAAGCGCCGTGCGCGAGCTTGATCCGTCGTTGTTCATCTACGACCCAGCATTCATGCAAACCGCGGCGTGCCAGAGCGCAATCACCTACCTCGACGGCGAGGCCGGCATCCTTCGCTACCGCGGCTACCCCATCGAGCAACTTGCAGAGCACAGCACCTATCTCGAAGTTGCGTATCTGTTGCTCAACGGCGAGTTGCCCAACTCCGCGCAGCTCGAACAATGGAAGAACGACGTCACCAACCACACCTTCATCCACGAGAACATGCGCAAGCGGTTCGTCGACGGATTCCACTACGACGCGCACCCGATGGGGATGTTGATCAGCTCCATCGCCGCGCTCGGCACCTTCTACAACGACGCCAAAGACATCCACGACCAAGGCAACCGCGACAAGCAGATCCTGCGACTGATCGCCAAGATGCCGACGCTGGCAGCCATGTGCTACCGCTTTTCGGTGGGTCTGCCGTTCGTCTATCCCGACAACAACCTCAGCTTCCCGGCCAACTTTCTCAACATGATGTGGAAGA
This sequence comes from Ilumatobacteraceae bacterium, assembly GCA_040006755.1. Lineage (GTDB taxonomy): Bacteria > Actinomycetota > Acidimicrobiia > Acidimicrobiales > Ilumatobacteraceae > JAENVT01. Next base: position 6,809 of record JBDTWJ010000019.1, read on the forward strand.
TCGGCTCCTACGAGGTCGATCCGCGGCTCGAGCGGGCAATGGAGGTGCTGTTCATACTGCACGCCGATCACGAGCAGAACTGCGGCACCACCGCGATGCGCGTGGTCGGCTCGAGCCACGCCGATCCGTACTCGGCCACCGCCTCTGCTGCATCCGCCCTGTACGGCCCGCTGCACGGTGGTGCCAACGAGCAGGTTGTGCGGATGCTCACCGAGATCGGCTCGATGGACGACGTGCCTGCATTCCTAGACGACGTGAAGTCGGACAAGGGTCATCGATTGATGGGTTTCGGTCACCGCGTCTACAAGAACTACGACCCCAGGGCGACCATCATCAAGAAGACTGCGTACGACGTCTTCGAAGTCACCGGCAAGAACCCGCTGCTCGACATTGCATTGAAGCTCGAGGAAGTCGCGCTCAGCGACGACTACTTCACCAGCCGAAAGCTGTACCCCAACGTCGATTTCTACAGCGGCCTCATCTACCAAGCGCTCGGATTCCCGGTGGCGATGTTCACGGTGCTGTTCGCGATCCCGCGTACGTCGGGCTGGTTGTCACACTGGCAGGAACTGCTGGGCGACAAGGATCAGAAGATCAGCCGCCCCAGGCAGTGGTACACCGGCACCGGCGTACGCGACTTCGTGCCGCTGGCCAGCCGCTGAACGCGACTGACCAGCGACGACACGGCTGGTCAGGACATGGCGAGGCCAGCCGTACCTGGTGGTACGGATACCTGGCCGTTGATCGTCAGGGAGCCATCGTCGCCGATGGAGTGGGCAGTGATGGTGTGCGAACCGTTGTTGAGCGTGAACAACGATCCGTCGGCCTCGACCATGTCGGTCGGGCCGACCCCCGGACTTGCCGCGATGGCTTGCACCAGTTGCAGCGAACCGTTGCGAGCAACGCGATAGCTACTGATCGAACCACTGCCGGTGTTGGTGGTGTATGCATACTTCTCGTTCTCGGAGAGCGCGATCCAGCAAGCGGCGGTCTGGGTGTCGGTTACCTCTGGACTGATGGGTTCGAGACTCGCGTGATCAGCGAATCGATAGCTCGACACCGACGAAGCTGCCGCAGCGCCACCAACGGCGTTCGAAACGATTACGTGGTTGCGACCGTCGATCGCGAAGCCGAAGGGTGTCTGTCCGGCTGATGTGGTCGGCGTTGCAGCACCCGCGACGCCGCGCCGGTTGACAGCGAACACGTCGATGGTGCTTGTCGCCTTCTCCGTCACCACGAGCCGCTTTCCCTGTGTATCGAACGAGACCTGAGCCGCGCCGCTTCCGGTCAGCAACTGGGTCGATCCAACGATCGGCTCGAGTCCATCGTGGTGAATGCGGAAGCCGCTGATCGTGCTATCTCCGGCATTGACCACGTACGCGATGTCGTCGTGCACGGCGACGCTGACGGGATTGAGCCCGCCCGACGACTGGACGTCGCCAAGCGTGAGGCCGCCGTCGCGCTGGATCTTGAACAGCGAAACCTGATTCGAGCCGGCATTGACAGCCAGCAAGTGGTCGCCGTCAGATACGACCGCTCCCTGCGAACCGAGGCCTGCGCCGGAGCCGAGGCCACCGGTGGAGTAGCTACCGATCGTCATGAGCGCGCCGTCGACGTTCTGAATGGCGAGCACTTGGTTGGCGGCCGCGTCGTTGGTCTCGGCGTAGATCGTGGTGGTGTCGTGATCGCGGCCACGGCGATCGTGATGGCCGTCGTCCGCTGAGGCGGTACCGGCGTACGTCAGGGTTGCGATGGGTGCGAGTAGGGCGATCATCGCTGCTGATCGATGAATTCGATGTGACAAGGATGGTTCTCCTCTGTGTTCGGCGGGATTGCCCGTCAAGACAATGAGGGCTACCAATGAGGCTGTACAGCCGCGCGGCCGAGAGTTTCGGGAGAGTTGTGCACGCTGATTCCAGCTGTTTCGCAACCTGCTCAGTCCTGCGAGAATCGAAACATCCCAGAAACTCGATGCGCTTGCCATTCACACACTGACGCGGCATCCGTATCGTGATCGTGTGAACAATGGCGCGGCACGAGTGTTGGTCGTCGATGACGAACCGACCGTGCGCGAAGTTGTCGTGCGATACCTCGAGCGCGACGGCTACTTGGTGCATGAGCTAGACCGAGGCGATCTCGTCAGCGAGGCTGTCACGACGTTTCGACCCGACTTGATCGTGCTCGACATCATGCTGCCCGGGCTTTCGGGCCTCGAAGTTCTGCGGGCTATTGGCCCCAACAAGATTCCCGTCATCATGCTGACCGCACGCGTCGAGGAATCTGACCGCGTCCTCGGACTGGAATTGGGTGCAGACGACTATGTGACGAAGCCGTTCTCGCCCCGCGAGCTGGTGGCCCGCGTGCGCAGCGTGTTGCGCCGCGCCCAGCCATCGACGGGGTCTGACGACACGCTGCGATTCGACAAGCTGATCATCGAGCGTTCGTCACGCGAAGTAACGCTCGATTCTCACATCGTTCCACTCACGGCCAAGGAATTCGATCTACTGGCACACATGGCGACGAGTCCCAGGCAGGTGTTCTCACGCAGCCAGTTGTTGCACGACGTGTGGGACTCATCGCCCGATTATCAGGATCCTGCAACGGTCACAGTGCATGTACGCAGACTGCGACACAAGCTCGAGTCGAATCCCGACGTTCCCCGCTGGATCACCACCGTGTGGGGCGTGGGATACAGGTTTGAACCATGAGTTGGCGACTGATCGCCTGGTTGGCCAGCATCTTTGTCGCCTCACTGGTGATCGCCGAGATCCTCCTGCAACCACCCACCGGCAGCGAACGGCTGCACCTCATGGCGATCCTCGGAGCGCCTGCCTTGATCGCCGCCGTCCTGGTTCCCTTCCTCGGCAAGTGGGTGTCAGCGCGGACCAGCGTCGCCGGCACTGCCCTCCTCGTCGGCTTGAGCTCATTGACGCTGGGCGCGGTCACGACATCTGCCGCCTCGAATGCGATGTTCCTATCGTCGCACGACTATCGCTTGTTCCTGGTGGTGCTGGTGTTGTCGAGCGGGATCGCCCTCGCAGTCGGTTCGCACCTGACTCGTCCGCTGTCGCTCGATATCGCCCGCCTCGGCCAGGTGGCTGAACGCGTCGCCGCCGGCGACTTCACAGCTCGAACGGGTGTGAACCGACACGACGAGGTCGGTCGTACCGCCCGGGCGGTCGACTCGATGGTGGTTGCCCTCGACGAGGCCGCTGCCGAACGGATGCGCGCGGCCGATGCTCGGCAGCTGCTGTTCACCAGCATCGGTCATGACCTGCGCACACCACTCGCAGCGATGCGTGCGGCTGTCGAAAGCCTGCAAGACGGTGTGGCCCCCGATCCCGATCGCTACTACGGAATCGTCGGTGGGCAACTCGACAACGTCGAAGCTCTGCTCGATCAGCTGGTGGAATATGCTCGCATCGAATCCGGGCAGAGCAACCGCGAACGCACGACGGTATCGATGGCCGAACTTGCTCACGAGGCCGTCGAGGCACTCTCACCGGTCGCCCACCGGATGGACGTCGATGTTCGGCTCGAATCAGACGGACCCGCGGTCGTCGAGGCCAGCACCACCGACATGGCGCGTGTCCTACGCAACCTATTGGACAACGCCATTCGCCACAGTCCCTCGGGTAAGTCCGTGAAGATCGCCGTCCGCAGTGGCGCAGAGGTCGAGGTCGCCGTCCGCGACGACGGGCCCGGATTTCCCGACAACTTTCGCCAGCACGCGTTCGAACCGTTCACACGCGCCGATCCGGCGCGTGACACACGCACTGGGCACTCGGGACTCGGGCTGGCGATCGCCCGTGCTCTCGTCGAGGCCCACGGTGGCCGAATCTGGCTCGCCGCAGGCACCGGCGCGGATGTGCGATTCTCGATTCCTCGAAAGGAACGATCATGATCGAATCATCATCTCGATCGCCGACAACTGCCCAGGACTCCGTGCCGCAGCCAACAACAAATCCCGGACCCCTACCGAGCAAATACGGCGCCATCGCGGGCTTGGTGTCCGGCGCCGTCGCTGTGACCGTCGGCATGCTCGTCGCGGGCATCATCGACGTCCTCTCCCCTATCGACGCAGTGGGCCGTGAGTTCATCGACAGGGTCCCACCGTGGCTCAAACAACTGGCCATCGATTGGTTCGGAACCAACGACAAGTTGGCCCTGCGAATCGGCATCGTTGCCATATTGGGCATTGCGGCGTTGGTCGTCGGCGTCCTCGCAGCGCGGCGAGCCATTGCCGCAGTCATCGGTATCGGCCTCTTTGGCCTGGTGGGCGCCCTTGCTGCGTGGCATCGACCCGACGAATCCGCATCGGCTGCGCTGCCGTCATTGATCGGCGCAGCGGTGGGCATCGCATTGCTCGTCCGGCTGGTGCAGCGCCCGAAGACCGGCCAGATCGAGATGCCGGGACGATCGCGTGTACCAGTGGGATGGGATCGTCGACGCTTCCTTGTCTCGAGCGGTTCCGCGGCCGCCGCCGCGGTGGTCGCGGGTGTAATCGCCGGATCGATCGAAAAGAAGCGAGTACAGTCAATCCGGGAGGCGATTCCCAACACGCTCCCCGAGTTGGCTCCGACGGGCGGCTTCAGCCCCGCACTCGTCGTGCCGGCGGAGGCGACCCTCAGCCCGGTCACACCGTTCATCACGCCGGCCGATGAGTTCTACCGAATCGACACTGCGTTGTCGTTCCCGCGGATCAGCCTGTCGAAGTGGAGGGTCGACATCGGTGGAATGGTCGACACGCCTTTGTCGTTCACCTACGCCGATCTGCTGGCGCTGCCGCAAGTGGAACGCATCGTCACCCTGGCGTGCGTGTCGAACGAGGTCGGCGGCGACCTCATCGGTAACGCGTCGTTTCAAGGTGTCATGCTTGCCGGTCTACTGAAGCAGGCGGGCGTGCAGGCGGGCGCCCAGCAGGTGTACAGCACGAGCCTCGACGGATGGACGTGCGGCTTTCCTGTTGAGGTCGCCCTCGACGGACGCGATGCGATGATCGCTGTCGGGATGAACGGCGAACCGTTGCCGCTGGAGCATGGCTTCCCCGCGCGCCTCGTCGTGCCCGGCCTGTACGGCTATGTCAGTGCGACCAAGTGGTTGAGCAAGATCGACCTGACGACATGGGATGCCGAGGCGGGCTACTGGGTCCCGCGCGGATGGGCCCGCGACGCGCCGATCAAGACGCAGTCACGCATCGACGTGCCACGCGATGGCGAGAAGGTCGCGGCCGGCCCTGCGAAGATCGCCGGGATCGCGTGGGCCCAGCATCGCGGCGTCGAGCGAGTCGAGGTGCGCATCGACGAGGGAACGTGGCAGGAGGCTCGACTCGGAACCGATGTCACGGACGATGCCTGGCGTCAATGGGTACTCGACTGGGATGCCGTGCCCGGCAAGTACACCATTCAAGTGCGCGCCACCGACAAGGAGGGGTACACGCAGACCGCCGAACGTGCTCGCCCAGATCCGGACGGCGCCACCGGCTATCACACCCGCACGGTAGAGGTTGACTGATCAGCCCACGTCGATGAGGATCTTGCCGGCGTTGGCGTTGGCGGCCATGTGCCGGTGTGCGTCCGCGATCTGATCGAATGGGTAGCGGCTGTCGATGACTGGCTTCAGCTTTCCTTCGTCGAACAGCGGCAGCATCTCGGCAGCGAACTGTCGCGTGAGGGCGATCTTCTCCTCGATCGGCCGGGCGCGCAGCAGCGTGCCGATCCACGACGCACGGCGACCCATGAGAGCGTACGCATTGACGGCGGCGGCACTGCCTCCCATCATCCCGACCTGCAGGATGCGACCCTTCATCGCTACCGCCGTCAGATTGCGATCGATCTCCTCCCCGCCGATGACATCGAGAATCGTGTCGAAACCGTTGGGAACTGCCTCCATCGCCTCGGTCAACCAGTCGGAAGGAGATCGTTCGAACACGAGATCAGCGCCGAGCGAGCGGCAGAGGCCCATCTTGCCCGATGAGCTGGTGACAGCTATTCGAGCACTGATCGCTTTGGAGATCTGGATGCTCGCCGTCCCTACTCCCGACGCGCCTGCGTGGACGAGCGCCCACCGCCCCGACGACAGCCTGCCCTGCACCACCAACGCATCCCATGCTGTCAAGAAGACCTCGGGTATGGCCGCGGCATCGGCGACCCCGACGCTGCTCGGCACCTTCATCAACTGGCGTTCGTGGGTCGCGATCAGTTCGGCATATCCGCCGCCGGCTTCGATGCCCATCACCTCGTCGCCGGGTTTCCACATCGTGACCTGTGCCCCGATCGACTGCACCGTGCCTGCGAACTCCAACCCGGGTATCTCCAGCGCGGCCGGCCGCGGATTGGGGTACATGCCCATGGCCTGCAACAGGTCGGCACGGTTGAGGGCTGTCGCCCGCACTCGCACAATCACGTCCTCCGGACCGCCGACGGGATCCGGCACCTCTTCGATTGTCAGGGACTCGGGTCCACCATGTGAGCGAAGTACGACAGCACGCATGGACCCATCTTCACACCCGTGCGACGTGCGCTCACGCCTCGGCGACGATACGTACCTCGCCGACCACAGGGTCGACATCGATCAGCGCTCCGTCGGGAATCTCGGTCAGGGCCCCACGTGCGCCGACCACCGCAGGGATGCCAAGTTCACGAGCCAGCACTGCGGCATGGCTCAGCGGTCCCCCGTCGGCCGTGACGATCGCGCCGGCCAACATCAACACTGCGTTGTATGCGGGCGTCGTGCACGGCACGACCAAGACTTCGCCATGACGTAGTCGGTCGATGGCTTGCTCGGGTGAGTCGGCGCGGCAGGCGCGCCCGCGAACGATTTGATCACCGACACCCACTCCGCTGAGGCCACCGGTGGGGCGGATGCCGCCCATCCCGAGTTGCTCGATGACGATCTGCACCATCCGTACGAGGTCTGCCAGTGGCTTCGGCAGCAGTTCGAGCGGTGGCGCAGGCTCGGGTTCGCCAAGGCTCATCGGCGCATCGAGGGTGGCAAGCCCCCGGCGATGACGACGTCGCCGACCGAGCTCATCGGCACGTGGACCCGAACCTTCGACTGTTGCCAACGAGATCTCATCCGGCCGGAGTTCGAACGCATCGGCCGGCTGATCGGCGTGCCCGGCGGCCACCATTCGCCGGCCCATCTCCAACATCGCCATCCTGAGGAGTCCAAGAGGCCATTCGGCCGTTGTCGGGCCGTTGTCGTCGCGGAGGTTCATCGCCGCCCGAGCCTCTTCCAAGCGGCTGTCGAAGTCCTCCTGGTGGACAAACGCAACACGTGATCGGATGACCTCGATGCGGTGCTGGAGACCGACTCCAACGGCTCGGTCGACACCGTGAATGATCGTCGACAGCACGACCTCGGGGATCTCCGCCAGCGTGACGCCATCGATGTCGTAGCGACTGATGATGACGCTGCCGCGGTATTCGAGGTAGCGGTCGAGATCTCTCGCCGCTTCGGGGCTCATCGCCCTCACCTCGTCGAGATCGCGCGGCACGCGACCCGAGACCTCGACAATCCCACGGAGTCGGGCGAGCACCTGCACCGGGCCGGTCGTGGATGGTGACGCTCCTTCGAGTAGCGGGATGGCATCGACAGGTTCGATTCCCCACTCTCGGCATCCAGCAAGGTACGACCCGATCGGCCCGAGGTCGTAGCCATGCAACCAGAAGTGATGCTCCCAACTCGTGAGGCAATGCTCGATGACTTCCTCCACGTGTTCGACGAGCGTGGCATCGTCGAGCTCGCGCAGATCGACCTTCTGCAGGGCGAGGTTGCGCGACTCGATCAGCGCTCGCCCACCGTGCTCCCAATCGGCAACGACCTGCCGCCACGGTCGTTCGGTTTGAGCTTTCTCCGCGGCCTTGGTGCGGCGACGGAACTGCGGATGGAACCGACCGACCGCGCGCAGGACAAATCGAGGCGGCAGGTTCTTCGCGGGCCGGTCGGGTGCGATCAGCGGCCGCAGTCGGGTGTACATGAATCCATTCACGAACCGGCAGTCGAGCGTGTCGGCCGGCGTGCCGAGTTCGGCGAACACCCTGCGCATTCCCGCCGGCATCGCGACAGACTGAATGTGTTGCACGAGCGGTGTTTCCCCGCCGACGAAATGCGACCGATCGAGTTCCCAGAACCCCGGTCCGGGGGCTTCCCACGTCACCATGTCTCGACCTCCTCCGTCGCAACCATACGCCGCGGAGACGGTGGCAGATCACTCAAAAAGCTTCACACCATTTTGGCTTGAAGGCGCCGATCGAGCGCGTCGAGGAAGTCTTCTGTGCTGAGGTACGGAGCGCTCCTGTCGATGAGAATGGCCAGGTCCTTGGTCATCTCGCCGGCCTCGACGGTTTCGACACACACGCTTTCGAGCGCACCAGCGAACCTGACGACGTCAGGCGTGTCGTCCATCTTGCCGCGATAGGTCAGTCCCTGTGTCCATGCGTAGATCGACGCGATCGGGTTCGTCGACGTCTTGTTGCCCTTCTGGTGCTCGCGGTAGTGGCGGGTAACCGTGCCGTGCGCCGCCTCAGCCTCGACCGTCTTGCCGTCGGGTGTCATCAGTACCGATGTCATCAGGCCAAGTGAGCCGAACCCCTGCGCCACAGTGTCGCTCTGCACGTCGCCGTCGTAGTTCTTGCACGCCCACACATAGCCGCCCTCCCATTTCATCGCCGCAGCAACCATGTCATCGATCAAACGGTGTTCGTACGTGAGTCCGGCCGCGTCCATCTCCGCCTTGAACTCGGTCTCGTACACCTCTTGGAAGATGTCTTTGAACGAGCCGTCGTATGCCTTGAGAATTGTGTTCTTGGTGCTGAGGTAGACGGGATAGTTGCGGATGAGGCCATACCGCAACGACGCCCGGGCGAAGTCGCGGATGGAGTCGTTGTAGTTGTACATCCCCATAGTCACGCCGCCGTCGTCGCCGAAATCTGCGATCTTCATCTCGACCGGCTCGCTGCCGTCGGCTGGAACGTAGGTCATCATCACCGTGCCGGCCCCGGGCACCTTGTAGTCCGTGGCCTTGTACTGGTCGCCATGCGCGTGACGGCCGATGATTATCGGCTTCGTCCACCCCGGAACCAACCGGGGAATGTTAGAGATCACGATCGGCTCGCGGAAGATCACGCCGCCGAGGATGTTGCGGATGGTGCCGTTGGGGCTCTTCCACATCTTCTGCAACCCGAACTCTTCGACTCGCGCTTCGTCGGGGGTGATGGTGGCGCACTTCACGCCGACGCCATACGACTTCGTCGCGGTCGCGGCGTCGATCGTGACTTGGTCGTTGGTGGCGTCACGCGACTCGATGCCGAGGTCGAAGTACTTCAAGTCGACATCGAGATAGGGCAGGATCAGCTTGTCCTTGATGAACTGCCAGATGATGCGGGTCATCTCGTCGCCATCCATCTCGACGACCGGATTCTTCACCTTGATCTTGGCCACAGCGCGCTCACTCTCAAGTCGGGTGTTCTGCACTCACTTGTATCGGACTTGTACAGGATAGCGACCAGAGGGTCGGGCGTTGACATCGTCCACCGCCGAGGGCGCTTTTCTCGCGCGCGGCACGGTTTGGCGCGATGAGAGATGAGCCGCCAATCGCCGCACACCGCTCATCGCTCGCACGTCCGCCAAGAGGATATGAGAGTTGTTCGGTCTGGGGCGGCTCATCTCTCATCGCCGAATGCCCACCGTTAGCATCGCGGGTCATGGACTTCATGTGGACGCCCGAGCAGGTCGCCCTGCGCGAGCAGGCCCGCAAGGTGGCCGAGGGCGCAGTCGAGCGCTTCGGACGCCACAACGATTCATGGATCAACGGCTTCTCCAAGGAGTTCGCCAAAGAGATGGCAGCGCTTGGTTGGATCGGTATGACCTGGCCGACGGAGTTCGGTGGCGGTGGTCGTGCGCCCATCGATCGCCTGATCGTCGGCGAGGAACTGATCAAGGCCGGTGCTCCCATCGCTGCCATGTGGTTCGCCGATCGGCAGATGGGGCCCTCGTTGATCACCTACGGACGACCGGATCAGCAGGAGGAGTTCCTGCCGAGAATCTTGTCGGGCGAAACCACGTGGTGCATCGGGATGAGCGAGCCCGACGCAGGCTCGGATCTTGCCGCACTGAAAACGTCGGCCATACGCGACGGTGAAGACTGGTTGATCAACGGCCAGAAGATCTGGACCAGTTTCGGCGAAGTCGCTGACTACTGCTACTTGATCTGCCGCACCTCGACAGAGGGTCCTCCGCATGCGGGGATCAGCGAGATCATTGTCCCTATGGACACGCCGGGCATCGAGATCAGGCCGATCAAGGACATGACCACAAACCGCCATTTCTGCGAGGTCTTCTACACCGACGTGCGTGTGCCGTTGCACAACCTGGTCGGCGTCGAGGGTGCGGCATTCAAGCAGACGATGCGACAACTCGAGCACGAGCGTGGCGGGATCGACCGGCTCGTGTCCAACTACGCGCTGTACCAGATCGCTCTCGAGCACGCGGAACGTGCCAACCCGATTGTTCGCCAGGAGATCGCTGCACTGGAGATCGGATTTCGCATCGGTCGCCTGCTCGTCATTCGCGAGTCGTTACGCCAGGCGCCGGCCGGCTTCAGTGCCGCCACCAAGTGCTTCGGCACGGAGCACGAAGTCCGGGTCGCCGAGTTCGTCGCGCGCACGCTCGGCCCCCAAGCGACCTTGTGGGACCCACTGGTTCAGGGCCTCACGTATGCCCCCGGATACACGATCATGGGTGGCACGTCGAACGTGATGCGCAACATCCTCGGCGAGCGTGTTCTTGGCCTGCCGCGCTAGCGCGATGGCGCTGCTTCTATTTGTCGTTGGATGCTCGGCAGAGCCAACCGGATCGGCCACCACTTCAACGCTTGCACCGGTGACCGTCGAGACCGAACAGCCGACGAGTGTCGCGACGACGACGCTCACCCCGACGACGGCGACCGTCGGCGTTCGGCTCACCGGTGATCTGTCTGCCGAACAGCTAGCGCTCGAACTCACCGAGGTCGAGCGGATCGCCGCACGCGGAGATGGCGGTGTCGGTCGCCGTCAGCAGTTGTTGTACCGCTACCTGTCCGCGCACGTTGATCTCGATGAGGCGGTTCTGGCCGCGGTGGGCGACGACGTGCGTCCGTTCGTCGAGCGAATCATTCGGGCGCGCCAACTCGGACAGGCCCGCCAGGCAGCCAACACCGACCCGAGTCCACCCAGCGACACGTTGCCCGCGTGGGTTGTCGTCGAGCCACTTCCTGTCGAGCAGTTGCTCACCGACTACCGCGCTGCTGAACAGTTAACAGGCGTCGGCTGGTACTGGCTCGCGGCCATTCATTTCCAAGAGACTCGAACAGGGCGGATCATCGGCTCGTCGTCGGCAGGCGCTGTTGGGCCGATGCAGTTCCTTCCGAGTACGTGGGCGCTGTGCTGCACGGGGGATCCGATGTTTCCTCACGATGCAATCGTCGGCGCGGCCACCTATCTCGCGCAGGGCGGTGGCCCGGGCGACATGCAGAGTGCCCTGCATACCTACAATCCCAACGACAGCTATGTCGCCACGGTCACGGCGTTCGCCGAGAATCTGCGCGACAACCCGCAGCTCTACCACGCATACCGCGAATGGCAGGTGTTCTACACGACGTCGGCGGGAACGATCCGACTGCCGATCGGCTACAGCCAGCCACAACCGATCGACGCAGTCGCGTATCTGGCCGACCATCCGGACGACGGCACCGCGTGAGTACGGTTGGCCCGTGGCCGACCTGTTGGACATTTCGTCACGGATCATCGATTCGGGAGTTGTCGATCAGCCGGTCAATCGGATCACCAACGAGCTCAGTGAGCTGGCCGACGCCTTGGCGATCGTCGAGAGTTTCAGTCATTGCGTCGCCTTCGACAGCGGAGACGGTCTCGTCTGCTTCGACTCATCGGGTGTGCACACCGGCCAGGCTGTCGTCGATGCGGTTCGGGGTTGGCGTGCGGGCCGAATCGGGCATCTGATCTACACCCATGGCCACGCCGACCACGTCGGAGGTAGCACCTACTTCGCTGCAGATGATCCGATCGTGGTGGGTCATCGAAACGTCGTTGCACGGCTCGACCGATATGAGTTCACCAACAACTGGAACCTCATCATCAATGCTCGTCAGTTCGGCGGGATTCCCGGCGAGTTGAACCTCTCGATCGGCGAGGCTGAAGGCGGAGCACGGGTTGACGTTGCCGACGCCCGCAGGTTCCTGCCGGCTTCGACACTGCGTCCATCAGAGACCTTCGAGCTGCAGCACTCGATGACGGTCGGGGACACAGCAATCGAACTTCGCCACGCACGCGGCGAGACCGATGATCATCTGTGGGCATGGCTGCCCGACCGCAAGTGGATCATGGCCGGCGATTTCGTGATCTGGAACTTTCCCAACGCCGGCAACCCGCAGAAGGTCCAGCGCTACCCGCTGGAGTGGGCCGCAGCGCTTCGCGACATGATCGCGGTCGAGCCTGAGCTACTGGTGCCAGCGCACGGATTGCCCATCGCCGGAACAGCGCGCATCGCTTCGGTGCTCGGCGACATTGCCGACGCGTTGGAGCAGCTGGTCGGCGACGTCGTCGATCTGATGAATCAAGGCGCGACACTCGACACCATCATTCACACGGTGTCAGTTCCGGCCGACACCTTGGCCAAGCCCTACCTTCGTCCGCTGTATGACGAGCCGGAGTTCGTAATCCGCAACATCTGGCGACAGTTCGGCGGATGGTGGGACGGTGCAGCGTCTCGCCTGAAGCCGTCACCCGACGCCCATCTGGCAACCGTGATCGCAGATCTGTGCGGCGGTTCGCACGTGCTGATCCGACGCGCGCAGCAGGCGGTGACCGAAGGCGATCTACGGCTCGCGTGTCACCTCGCGGATCTCGCCGGTTGGGCGGCGCCCGACGAACCATCGATCCACGCGGCCCGCGCCGACATCTACGTCGACCGACGCAAGGCCGAGCCGAGCCTGATGAGCAAGGGCATCTTCATGGCCGCCGCCCGCGAATCGCAGACGGTCGCCGACTCGTCAGCTCCCTAGCGAGACGAGAGCAAGGGCGGTGGCTGCGCACCCAAGGCCGATGGCCTGGGTTCTGCTGACCCGTTCGTGATCGAGTGCGAACGCGAGGCAGACGGTGCTGACCGGATACATCGACGAGATGACGGCGACAATGCTGAGCAAACCCCGGTGGCTCGCTTCCAGATAGAAGAGGTTTGCGGCCATGTCGAGAACGCCGGATGCAACCACCACCCAGATCACTGCGCGCATCAAGCCGCGGGCCGGCCTCGTGGCGACGACAACGATCGCAACGACGGGCAGCGAGGCAGCGCGCGCTGCGAGCAGCGGCCACAGACCGCTGTCGTCCGCTGTTCGGGCGAACGCGATGAAGATGAATCCAAAACCGAGTCCGGCTGCTGCGGCGAGCACAATCGTCGAGAAGCGGGTCTCCTGATGGCGTGTACCGACGGCGCCGCTGACCAAGACGATGCCCAAACAGGCGACGACGATGCCGACGAGTGCCGCAACGCTCGGACGCTCGCCCAGCAACAGCCCGACAATCACCGGCAGGACGACGCTGATGATCGCCGTGATCGGCGCAACGACGGTCATCGCTCCTCGAGACAGAGCTTGGTAGAACGCGATGAGTGCCAGCCCACCCGCGGCGCCGCCGGCTGCGCCCCACCACACGTCGTGGGCGGAGGCCATCGGCGTGCCGATGAGGATCACACCGGCGACCACCAACAGCAGGCTGGTGGCCTGACCGATAAGAGTGACGAGAGCGCTCGCAACGGCTCTGGAGGCGCGCCCTCCGCAGTAGTCGGCGAGTCCATAGGTCACCGCGCACAGAGCCGCCAACACGATCGCCACATCCCCTTGCTAGCAGAGCACGTCGTCGCACCGGCGGCCTTTGTATGGTCGTCGTATGCAACACGTGCGCTTCGGTCATACCGGCCTCAAGGTCTCCCGGCTGTGCCTCGGCACCATGACATTCGGATACCAGTGCGACGACGACACCTCGTTTACGATCATGGATGCCGCGGCTGAGGCAGGCATCACGTTCTTCGATACCGCGGACGCGTATCCGTTGGGCGCACCTTCGGGAGCGTTCGGTCGTACGGAAGAGTTGATCGGTGAATGGTTCGACACGCGGCGCGACCAGTTCATCGTGGCGACGAAGTGCTTTGCCCAAACAGGCCCGATGCCATGGGACGCCGGCAACTCGCGTAAGAACATCCTGCGCGCGCTCGAGGCATCCCTGCGCAGGCTGCGCACCGACTACGTCGACCTCTATCAACTTCACTCCTGGGATGCCGACACCCCCATCGACGAGACGCTACAAGCGCTCGACGATGTCGTGCGAAGCGGCAAGGCGCGATACATCGGGTGCAGCAACTTCCTCGCCTATCAGTTGGCCCGCAGCATCGGCCGCGCCGAGGTGCTGGCGACCGCCAATTTCGTCAGCGTGCAACCTCGCTACAACCTGCTGTTCCGCGAGAACGAACGCGAACTGTTCCCGTTGTGTGCCGAGGAAGACATTGCAGTCATTCCTTACAATCCACTTGCCGGCGGGTTTCTCAGCGGCAAGCACCAACCGGGGGCGCCCACGGAAGGGAGCCGATTCACGCTGGGTCGAGCGGCTGATCGATATCAGGAGCGCTACTGGCACGACCACATGTTCAAGACCATCGACGAGCTACGCCCGATCGCCGATGCTGCCGGTGTCTCGATGGCAACGCTGGCAATGCAGTGGGTGTTGGCCAACCCGACGATCACGAGCCCGATCGTCGGCGCGAGCCGACCCGAGCAATTGGCCGACTCGGTCGCCGCTGTCGATGCGCCGTTGGACCCTGCCATCAAGATCGAGCTCGATCAACTGACGCACGAATTCCGTTTCGGTGACCACGACCGCTGATTCTGCAACCGGTGGTTAACGTCTCGTAGATGGCCGACCGAACAGATCAGTTGCTGCGATCGATCGATGTCGCCACTGCGAAGGGCCTCGAGCTGGGTCCACTCGCCAATCCTGCTGTTCCCCGCGAGATGGGCGATATCCGCTACCTGGACCACGTCGACACCGATGCACTGCGCGCCCGGTACGCGTCGCACGACGGCTTCGATGTCGACGCGATTGTCCCGATCGACTACGTATCGAACGGATCGATACGCGATGCCGTCAGCGCGGACGTGTCCTTTGACTACGTCATTGCTTCGCATGTCATCGAACATGTCCCCGATCTCGTCGGCTGGTTGCGCGATGTTCGCAGCGTCCTGCGCGACGACGGTGTGCTCTCGTTGGCCATCCCCGATCACCGTCGGTGCTTCGACGCGCTGCGATCGCCGACGGTCACCGCCGACGTCGTAGAGGCGCGTCTGACCAAGGCGGCAACTCCGTCGCCGCGGCAGGTTTTCGATCACTACTCGTCCGCGGTTGCGTGGCACGGTTTCATCGCGTGGGAAGAAGAGCCGCCGTTCGCGGAGTTGGTGCCCGTTCATTCGGAGCACGAAGCCTTGGAGCGAGCAGCCGCCGCGGTCTCGTCAGCCGACTACCAGGACGTTCACTGTTGGGTGTTCACCCCGTCTTCGTTCGAGCGGTTGTTCAACGCCCTTCGACGATTGCAACTCGTGCCCTTCGCGCTCGACCATTGCAGCGACACAATCGGAGGCGAGTTCTTCGCGACGCTGCGCGTCGCGGACGCAACTGACGGGTCGGCCGTGCAAGTCGACGCCGGCTTGCCGGCGCGGACGTCGGAACATGCGGTACTGCGATACGAGCTGCGCGACAAGGGCGGCGAGCTGACCCGGACGCTCTCCAGTCGGTCGTGGAGCCTGACCCGGCCATTGCGAGCCCTCAATCGCCTACGCGCCCGTCGGCACTGAACGTTCATCAACGCTCCCGTTGATCATGCCGATGTGTCGATGACGCAGAATCGATTGCCATCTGGATCGGCCATGACGATGAAATCGGGATTCTCCGGATACAGGTCCCAGTCGACGCGAGTAGCTCCGAGAGCGATCAGCCGTTCGACCTCGGCTGCTTGATCGGCCGCGTCTCCGGCGTAGAGATCGAGGTGGATCCGCGGGTACTGATGCGCAGGCGACGAGCTGATGTCGAGGGCCAGGTGAGCGCCGTGGCCCTCCAGTGGAACGAGGATCGTGAAGTCGTCGTCGGCTTTCACCTCGCGTTTGGTCGTGTAGCCAAGTGCCTGCGTCCAGAACATCACTGCCCGGTGCAGATCTTGAACACCGACGACGACGGTTCCGATGCTCAGCATGCGCTCATTCTTGCAGTGGGCCGCCGACCTCTCCCGCAAAGAGTGTCGAACTTGGGCATTGTCGGATGCTGTCGATTGCGCGTACGGTGCCGCGAAGTACGCCAGGCAGGATTCGCAGGGCGAAACCTCGGTGACCAATGAACAATCTCACCGTCGTACCGTCCCGCAGCGGTGACGCCCCCGGCCGGCGATGCGGAAGTGGCCTGCTCGGCGGTTCTCTCGCTGATGTCATTCAGGCAGCGTGAGGGACCTACGACCTACAGGTTTTGACTTCCCCTGCCGATACTGAACACAGTTCCCGACATTTGGTCGCGAAGGTCGTACGAGAGCCGCGAGGAAACCCTGATCATGACAGCCGAAGGGAGACGTCTGCAGGCTGGCACCACCCTGGCCGAGGCAGACCAACGACTGATGCGACGCAGCAGGCTTGCCAGCGCGGGCCTCATGCTGGTTCTCCTCAGCGTGAGCTTGTTCGGTGTGTGGTCGTCGCAGGCCACCAGCGCGGCAGTTTCTGAAGCTCTTTCGGCAAATGATCTATCAGATGAGTATGCGCGGGCGGCGACTGCTGTCAACGGCGAGGAATCGTTGGTACGCAAGTACCGGCTGGAGCCGCGCACGGACGTGCGCGTCTTGTACAACGGCACCGCGGCCGTGCTCGTGGCAGCACTCGAAGGGGTGCGCACTGACGGGAGCGCAACCGATCGCGCGGTGGTCGACGCTGTCCTTGTCAAGCACAGCGACTATCTCGAGGCCGCCCACAGGCTCTTCGCCGCAGTTGACCGCGGCGATACGGCCCTTGCACTTCGCATCGACAACGAGGAAGCGGATCCGCTGTTCAGGTCGATCGAAAGCACGGTTCGCAATGCAGCGGTCAGGCATCGAGCATTCACCCTCGAACGACTGCAGCATCTGCGCGGTCTGGAGACGTTCACGCAACGCCTCACCCCTGCTGTGTTCTTGATCGGATTGGTGTTGGCCGGCCTCCTCGCGTCGATCACTCGTGGGCATCGTCGAATCCTCGATCGCGAACGCACGGTGGCGGTACACGACTCGCTGCACGACGCATTGACCGGACTCCCCAACCGCAAATTGCTGGCCGACCGATGTTCACAGGCATTGCTGAGCAACGCTGAGCTGGGAACGAGCTCTGGTTTGTTGCTGATCGATCTCGACCGGTTCAAGGAGATCAACGACACATTCGGTCATCACTATGGCGATGAGCTCCTGATGCAAGTAGGTCCACGCCTCGCGGCTGTTCTCAGAGACATCGATACGGTCGCTCGGCTCGGCGGGGACGAGTTTGCGGTCTTACTCGTCGATGTGAAAGGCGTGAGCCAGGCATGTGAGATAGCCGCCAACCTCCTCGCTGCATTGGAGGCACCGTTCATCGTCGAAGGTGTCGTCCTCGATGTCGAGGCAAGTATCGGGGTGGTTCTGTCCGGCGTGCACGGTCTCGACGCGTCCACCCTGCTACAGCACGCCGACATCGCGATGTACATCGCCAAGACACGAAGCTGCGGCGTCTTTGCGTACGACCCAGCAGTGGACGGCCATTCACCTGCAAAGCTCGCGCTGCTGGGCGATCTGCGGCGAGCGCTCGAACGCAACGAGCTGATCCTGCACTACCAGCCCAAGGTCAGTCTCAGCAGCGGCGACGTCGTCGGTGTCGAGGCGCTCGTGCGGTGGCAGCATCCGCAACGCGGGCTGCTCTACCCCGACGACTTCATTCTCCTGGCCGAACACACAGGGCTGATCGCCCCACTGACGCGCTACGTCCTCAATGCGGCGATTGCACAGGCCCGAAAGTGGTCTCTCAGGGGTCGGCCATTGACGGTCTCGGTGAACCTCTCGGCACGGAATTTGCTCGACGAACAGCTCCCCGGCGATGTCGCGAAGCTCTTGAAGAGGCATCTAGTGCCGGCCGGCATGCTCGAGCTCGAGGTGACGGAATCGGCCCTGATGACCGAACCTCTCCGAGCGCGTCGACTCCTCGGCCAGCTGACGGACCTCGGCATCGTCATCTCGATCGACGACTTCGGCGCGGGCTACACGAGTCTCGGACAGCTGAAGACTTTGCCGATCAGCGAGTTGAAGATCGATAGGTCCTTCGTGACGAACATGGTGGAGGATCGAAGCAACGCCCTCATCGTGCGCAGCGTCGTCGAACTCGGTCATAACCTTGGTCTGACGATGGTCGCCGAAGGTGTCGAAACCAAAGACGCATTGGATGAGCTCGCCGAAATGGGCTGCGACGTCGCGCAGGGCTATTACCTCTCCCGCCCCATCGCGGCCGAGGCGTTCGATCGCTGGCTGACCACCCACGATCTGATCGCCACCCCACTGACGATGCTGGCCGACTGACACTGACGGCCCATCAGATTCATCAGATCTCTGACTAGAGTCAGAGATCGTGAAGGAGGTCGTTGCCACCGTACGACGGTTCAACCGGTCGTACACGCAACGAATCGGGGTGCTCGACGACTCGTTCCTCGGGTCAGGGCGAGCGCTGGGCCCGGCTCGTCTGTTGTTCGAGATCGGCCCCACCGGTGCCAGCGTGCTCGAGCTGCGCGGACGGCTCGGGCTGGACTCGGGTTATCTCAGCCGAATGCTTCGACAGCTCGAATTGGACGGCGTGGTCACCGTCAGCTCCGATCCAATGGACGCACGGCGACGTGTCGGCACGCTTACGACGCAGGGTCTCGCCGAATGGTCCGACCTCGACCGACGATCCGACGCGCTCGCCGGCCGGCTTGTTGCCCCACTCTCCGATCGGCAACGCGAGCAACTGCGCGAATCGTTGGCGACCGCAGATCACCTTCTGCGACTCGCCACGATCTCATTCGACGCGGTCGATCCTCGATCTACGGATGCAATCTGGGCGTTGCGGCAGTACTTCGCCGAGCTCGATCAACGGTTCTCCACCGGATTCGATTCCGACGATGCACTCAGCAACGACCCTGCGGCGATGCGCTCGCCGCTCGGCCTGTTCGTCGTCGCCCGTTCCGACGACGATTCAGTTGCCTGCGGAGGCGCACAGCGTGTCGACGAGACAACATGCGAGATCAAGAGAATGTGGGTCCATGCCGAATGGCGCGGAGTCGGCCTTGGAAAGCGTCTTCTCGGTCATCTCGAGTCCTGTGGTCGCGATCTCGGCTACGAGCGCGTTGTGCTCGACACCAACAGCGTCCTCACGGAGGCGATCGCGATGTATCAGCGGTCCGGCTATCGATCCATCGAGCGCTACAACGACAATCCATACGCGATGTGTTGGTTCGAGAAGCGAATCGGCTAGTTGACCGAGCGAAGTGAGTAGTGCGGACGCACGGTCAGTGTCGCTTCACACCGCCGTATTTCATGCGCGTATCTCTCATCGACGCAGGAATCGCCTCGTCGTCACGGACGGCAGCATCGATGACCTCACCGACGAACAGAGTGTGGCTACCCAAGTCGTGACTCTGTCGGACCTCGCAGTCGAGGTAGGCAATCGCCTCCTCGAACACGGGTGCACCCGACACTCCCTCGCGGACGGGACGTCCGTTGAGAGCCATGTCTTCAAAGGCCGCCGGTTTGGAGAACTTCACGAATACGCGGGTGTCGTCGGCAGACCAGAGGTTGACGGTGAACGACCCACCCTCGCGGATGAGTCGACTCGTGACTGCCGTGTTGTCGACGCCGATTCCGACGAGCACCGGGTCCATCGAGAGCTGCGTGATCCAACTTGTGGTCATGGCGTTCCACTCGTCGCCTGCACGGGAGCCGACCAGTGCGAGTGCGTTCGGAATCTTCCATGTGACCTTGTTGATCAGTTCGTCCGCGATTGCCATGTGCTCGATCCTATTGTTGCTGAGGCGCGCTGTGACTCCCGCCACTGGCGTCAGAAGTCGCGCGTGAACGAAGCTCGGTACACCATGACTATCAATCAATCAGATACAACCGCAATCCATGCCGAAGGCTTGGTGAAGACCTACACACGTACTGATGGCAACGTCGAGGCGGTGCGAGGGGTCGATCTGCAGGTGAACACCGGCGAGGTGTTCGGGTTCCTCGGTCCCAATGGTGCCGGAAAATCGACGACCGTTCGCATGCTGACCACGCTGATGACCATCACGGCGGGAACGGCGCGAGTCGCAGGTGTAGACGTGGCACGCGATCCACACGGAGCCCGTCGCAAGATCGGCGTTGCACTCCAAGAGGCAGGCCTCGATCCACGTCAAACAGGCAGAGAGTTGTTGACTCTACAGGCACGCCTCTTCGACCTGACTACCACGGCCGCGGCAACCCGTGCCCAAGAGCTTCTCGAACTGGTCGAGCTCACCGAGTCAGCAGATCGCATCATCAAGACGTACTCAGGCGGCATGAAACGACGACTCGACCTTGCCTCGGCGCTGGTGCATCAACCCGAGGTGCTGTTCCTCGACGAGCCCACCACCGGGCTCGATCCGGCCAGCCGATTGACGGTGTGGGACGAGGTGCGCCGCATCAACGCCGCAGGCACCACCGTGTTTCTCACGACCCAGTACCTCGAGGAGGCAGACCAACTTTGCGATCGGATCGCCATCATCGACAACGGGAAGATCGTGCGGGAGGGCACGCCCGATCACCTCAAAGAGGAGCTACGCACACGACTCGGGCTCGACAGCGAGCCCACCCTCGATGACGTCTTCCTCGACGCGACCGGGCGGACGCGCGAACGAATCGCTGGACAGGTGAAGGAGATCGAGTCGTGAACCATTCCCTCATACTCGGTCAACGCGCCCTTCGAGAGGCGCTTCGTTCACCGGACTCGCTGATCCCCACGTTGTTCATACCCTTGTTCTTCCTGGTGGTCAACGTGGGTCAGGCCGCACGCATCTTCCCGTCGGATGCCACGCCCTTCCTGCACGGTCAGAACTACGCGGCATTCCAATTGCCGAGTTCGCTGCTGCTCGCCGCGTCGTTCGGTAGTGCCGCACTGTTCCTGGTCGAGGAGATAGAAAACGGATACTTCGACAAGCTTCGCGCAACGCCGATCTCCCGAGTGTCGATCGTCGTCGGTCGCCTCTATGCGGAACTTGTCAAGAGCATGCTGATCGCTGCGGTCATGATCGTCGTCGCGTTGCCGTTCGGCGTTCGCCTGAAGAGTGGCCCCGCCGGGTTTGTGGTGCTGCTCGTGATGATCTCCTTGTGGGCGATGGTGTTCAGTGGATTCATGCAACTGATCGCCCTCAAGACTCGCAGCGCTGCCGCGACACAGTCGGGAAGTCTCATCTTCTTCCCGCTGCTGTTCCTCACCCCGAGTTTCGTCCCGCGCCCATTGCTGACCCGGCCCATGGAGATCGCCGCGACCTTCAACCCGGTTACGTACATCATGGAAGCCGCTCGTTCACTGATCCTCGAGGGATTCAACTGGACCGCGCTGGGCCGCGGGTTTCTCGTCGTCGTGGCCGCAGGCGCCCTGATGATGACCCTGAGCGTCCGTCTCATCAACAACTACGACTGATCTTCGCAGCGTCAACCCTTGGGCAGACCGGCGCGGAACGAATCGAAAGCCGGGAGTAGGTGTACCTGTTGAAGGGGTGGCTACCACGATTGCCCGGAGGTCCGGATCGTCGACTTCCGCGAGGACGCGCCGCCCGGTGCCATCGACGCTGTAGCCGCGGCGAACTACAGCCCACCCGGCGCAGTGATCACGCCAACCAGCGTGCGCGCACTCGAACGCGTGACTGCGGCGCCATTGCTCCTCGGCGCAGTGCTGGCACTGCTCGTCGTCGTGGGCTGCGCCTACACGCTGGCCAGCTCAATTCGCGCCCGACGCCGTGACCTCGCGATCCTGCGCTCCCTCGGGTCAAACGATCGCCAGCTGCGCGCGATCGTGTACTGGCAAGCCTCGATCGTCGCCGCGATGATCATGGTCGTGGGTGTGCCAGTCGGCATCGTCGTTGGTCGCTCCATCGTCTCACTGTTGACGAATGCACTCGGCATCGTCCCGGGAGCGGAGGTGCCCGTGCTCCTCGTCATCGCCGCCATCGGCGCCGCCCTACTCGTGGCGAATGCGATCGCCGTACTCCCGGCGCACCGAGCCGTGAGGACCCGCGTCGCCCAACTCACACTCGACCACTGACGAAGCCCGGGGATCATCCAACCGGCTGTCAGTAGTGCGGTGGAGTGATGACCCAGAGAACTTTCGTCGGCGTGCTGGTCGGGTTGGCGCACCGGTGTTGTCGGGTGCTTGCGAAGGCGAAGCTGTCGCCCGCTTCCAGATGAAGATGAGTGTCGTCGATCCACAGCTCGAGCGTTCCCTCCAACACGACCCCAGCCTCGGCACCGTCGTGTGAGTAGGCGCCACTGTCGGCGCTGGGAGCGATGGTGCTGATCAGCATTTCGAGTGAACCGGTGAGGTTCGGTGAGAGCAGTTCCTCCGTGATGCCGAGTCCGGTGAACGAGAGCGTCGGACGGTTGGTTGCGCGCACGACAATGTCGCGTTCTTCCGCTGGACCGTGTGACTTTCCGGTGCGGAAGAACCAGTTCATGTGGATGCCGAACACATCGCAGATGGCCTTGAGCACGCCGATGGGAAGTCGGGTGAGATTGCGTTCGATCTCGCTGAGGTAGCCGACGGAGATACCGGCACCCGCCGCCACTTCTTTCAGGGTGAGCCCGTTCGCCTTGCGCAATCCGCGTATCTCTTCACCGATCTCCGCCGTCGGATCGAAATCCGTTCCTCCCACCGGTGCATGAAGTTCGCTGGCGGTGTGCAAGGGGCGGAACGCCATGATCAGCCCTTCACCCGGAGACTCTTCGGATCGTAGAACGGTTGCAGCGAAACATGTGCCGGTATCCGTTCTCCGGCGACCTCGATCTCGTACGAGCCGGCATCGATGTACGCGCCATCGGCAATGCCTCCGGGGTTGGCGACGTATCCCATGGCCAGTGAACGTTGCAGCGTGTGGCCCCACATTCCTGAACTCGTCTCACCGACGAGCGAGCCATCACGCCAGATCGGCTCGTTGTGGTAAAGCAGTTTGCGAGCGTTCTCGACAGAATCGATAAGGGCAACTTGGACGAGCCGCCGAGATACGCCGATGTCGCGCTGACGAACCAGCGTCTCTTTGCCGATGAAGCCGTCGGGCTTGTTCCACCCAACCGCGAAGCCGAGGCCGGCCTCCAATGGCGTGTCGTCGGGCGTGATGTCATGGCCCCAGTGTCGGTATCCCTTTTCCGTGCGGAGCGAGTTGAGCGCGTGATAGCCGGCCAGCCGTAGGTCGTGGTGCTTGCCCGTGTCGATCAGTACTTCGAACACACCGGCTGCGAACTCGGAAGGAACGTTGATCTCCCAGCCCAACTCGCCGACGTAGGTGACTCGGCTCGCACGGACGCGGGCGTAGCCGAGGTCGATCTCTTGCGAGGTGCCGAACGGAAACGCTTCGTTGCCCAGGTCGGTCGGCGTGAGCGATTGGAGAAACGTTCTCGAGTTGGGACCCATCACGCCGAACACGGCCGAGGCCGATGTGACGTCGACCGCGATCGCTCGGTCATCGGCAGCAATGTGATCGGTCAGCCAGTGGAAGTCGCGAACCTGCGTCGCAGCTGCAGTCACAATGAAAAATCGATCGTCGGCTTCTCGGGTGACCGTCAGGTCGGCTTCGATCCCCCCGTTCTCATTGAGCCACTGCGTGTACACGATCTTGCCGATCGGGACGGCAATATCGTTGGCGCAGATCTGGTTGAGGACGTACTCGGCGTCGGGACCAACGAGGCGGAACTTGGCGAACGACGACTGGTCGAACAGCCCGACGTTTGTACGCACGGCGCAATGCTCGTCGCCGGAGTAGTCGAACCAGTTCTGCGGTCCGTAGCTGTACTCGTAGGCTGGCGTGACCCCTTCCGGCGCGAACCAGTTGGCGCGCTCCCACCCGGCTGTCTCGCCGAAGCACGCGCCGAGTGCTGCGAGACGATCGTGGACAGGGGATCTACGGACACCGCGGGCGGTCTCGGGCTGCCGGAACGGCCAGTGCATGGCATACAGCAGGCCGAGTGACTCGACGGTGCGGTCATGCAGATACGACCTGTTCCTCTGGAAAGGCATGACCCGCCGTACATCGACGTCCCACAGATCCATAGGTGGGCGGCCGTCGACGATCCAGTCGGCCAGCACCTTGCCGGCACCACCAGCCGATTGGATACCGATCGAGTTGAAGCCGGCGGCGACGAACAGTCCGCGGATATCGGGCGACTCGCCGAGCAGGTACCGGTCGTCGGGGGTGAAGGATTCGGGACCGTTGAAGAACAGTCGAATGCCGGTCTCGGCGATTAATGGCATGCGGTGCGCGGCAGCGGCCATGAGCGGCTCGATGTGCTCAAAATCAGGCGGCAGAGAATCGAAGCTGAAGGATTCGGGGATCGGGCCCCATGGTTTGGCAACCGGCTCGAACCACCCGACCAGCAAGTTGCCGGCGTCCTCCTTGAAGTATCCGCAACCGTCGGGATCGCGCAGCACGGGCATCGTCGGCGAGAGTTCGTCGACGTGCTGGGTGACTATGTAGAAGTGTTCGGCGGCGTGCAGTGGCACCACCGCTCCCGCATCGTCAGCCAATTCACAAGCCCACATTCCGGCACAGTTGACGACCGCGTCAGCGCGGATCTCGCCGACATCTGTCGCCACCCCGACTGCTCGGCCGCGCTCGACGACGATACGGTCGACCTTCACGTTCTCAATGATCTTGACGCCTCTGCTGCGAGCGCCTCTGGCGAGTGCCCGCGTGGTGTCGATCGGGTTCGTCTGCCCGTCGTTGGGCAACAGCACGCCGCCTACGAGGTCGTCGACGTACGCCAGTGGAACGAGGTCGTGAATGTCGGACCTGGTGATCACTTCGACGTCGAGCCCGAACACGCGAGCCATCGACGCGCCACGTCTGAGCTCTTCGAACCGCTCCTCGCTGGTTGCTACCGCGACCGATCCGCGTTGCATGAAGCCGGTCGCCTGTTCGGTTTCTGCCTCCAGCGTTGCGAACAGGTCGGTGGTGTACTGGGCCAACCGCGTCAGGTTGCGAGTCGCACGGAGCTGACCGACAAGACCGGCGGCGTGCCACGTCGTGCCGCAGGTCAACTGCTTGCGCTCCAAGAGCACGACATCCGTGCACCCGCGCTTGGCAAGGTGGTAGGCGACGCTGCACCCGACGATGCCACCACCGACGACGACGACTCGGGCGTGAGCGGGAAGATCGATCATGGGGCTCCAATTCCGACGCTGTGAAATTTGAGACTACTATTTCACAGATGACTGATCGCGCCCAGGTTGTGGTCATCGGTGGTGGCATCGCAGGAGTCAGCGCCGCGTATCACCTGTGTTTGCGGGGTTGGACCGATGTGCTGCTGCTCGAGCGCGACGAGTTGTCATCCGGGTCGACGTGGCACGCTGCGGGCAACGTCCCGACGTTCTCCGGAACGTGGAGCGTGATGCGCCTGCAGCAGTACTCAGCCGATCTATATCGCCGACTGGCCGACGACGTCGAGTCTCCCGTCAGCTACCACGTCACCGGTTCCGTCCGGCTCGCTCACACCCGCGAGCGAATGGCCGAGTTTCAACACATTGCATCGATGGCGCAAGCCAATGGCATGGAATACGACGTGCTGTCGCCAAGCGAACTCGTCGACCGCTACCCGCTCGTGCAGACGCACGACCTGGTCGGCGCACTCTGGGATCCGCTCGACGGCGACATCGATCCATCGCAGATCACACAGGCGTTGGCCCGCGCCGCACGACGGATGGGCTGTCGGATCCAGCGCAGCACACGCGTCACCGGTCTCGAACAGAAGCCCAATCATGGATGGGTCGTGACCACCCCACAAGGCCAGATCGGATGCGAGGTCGTTCTCAACGCCGCCGGCTACCGCGCCGGAGAGGTCATGGCGTTGATCGGACGCGGCCTGCCGATCGTCAGCCTCTCGCACCAGTACCTCGTGACGGAGGAGATCCCTGAGCTTGCTGAGCGCGATACACCACTGCCGTTGCTGCGCGATCCCGACGCGTCCTACTACCTACGACAAGAACGCAACGGATACATCCTCGGACCCTATGAATGGGACGTCGCTCCGATGTGGCGCGACGGGATTCCCGACGAGTTCGCCAACAGGTTGTGGCCCGCCGATCTCGACCGGCTCGAGAAGCAGATCCTCGACGCCGGTGAACGCGTACCGGTGCTGGCCGAAGCCGGCATCGCTCGCGTCATCAACGGCCCGATCCCGTATTCACCGGACGGCTATCCGTACCTCGGGCCCGAACGCGGTCTGCGCAACTTCTTCCACTGCAACACGTTCAGCTTCGGCATCGCCCAAGGTGGCGGTGCGGGTATGGCGATCGCCGACTGGATCATCGACGGACAACCACCGTTCGACGTGTGGTCGGTCGACAGGCGTCGTTTCAAGCAGTACGCGACCTTCGACTACACCGTCGCCAAAGCGGTCGAGGTGTATCAGAACGAGTACGCCGTTGCCTTTCCTTTCGAGGAGCGTCCAGCGGGGCGGCCCTCCTACAGGTCGCCGCTGTACGACACACTGGCCGCGAAAGGTGCTGCATTCGGAGCACGCGGCGGCTGGGAACGACCTGTCTACCTCGACACCGACTCAACGATCACGGATCACACGCTGACTTTGTTTCGTACGAACGGGTGGCGCCCGGTCGTCGCGGCGGAAGTCGACGCGGCCCGTCACCGAGTCGCGTTGCTCGACCTTCCAGGCTTCACGAAGTTCGAGATTCGTGGTCCGGGTGCTGCCGACTACCTCGACCAACTCGTGTGCTCGAAGCTACCGCGCGTGGGTCACATCAGTCTGGTGTACGCGCTGACGACGAAGGGCACGGTGCTCAGCGAGTTCACGTTCACTCGACTCGGCGATGAACACTTCTATGTGGTCGGCGCAGCAAGCGCCGAGTGGCACGATCTCGACCTGCTCGAGGCGTCGCTGCCGCACGATGGTTCCGTCACCATCACGAACCGCACGCACGAACTCGGGTCCTTGGTGATCATTGGTCCGCGATCGCGCGATGTGCTCAACGAGATCACGTCCACATCACTCGAGAACGATTTGTTCCCGTGGCTGTCGTGCCGCGACATCCAGACCTCGGCAGGCTCCGTGCGAGCGCTACGGGTCAGCTACGTGGGCGAGCTCGGCTGGGAACTGCACGCGGCCACCGACCAACTCGTCGACCTCTACGACCAGTTGTGGCAGGCGGGGCAACAGCATGGCATCCGCGACATCGGCATCTACGCGGTCGACAGCATGCGCCTCGACAAGTGCTATCGATCATGGAAGGCAGACCTCGAGATCGGCTTCTCGCCGCTCGACGCGTCACTCGATCGATTCATCGACTTCGGCAAAGAGTGTTTCGTCGGTCGCGATCCTCTGTTCGCCGAACGTGATGGCGGACCGCGCTATCGCTTCGTTCCGCTCAGGCTCGATCACCCCGGTGAGGCAGACGCGCCGGCGAACTCATCAATCTTCCGCGGGGACGAGCGCGTCGGTATCGTGACCTCCGGCGGATGGAGCTTCACGCTCGATTGCAGCATCGCGCTCGGCTACGTCGAACCGTCGCACTGCTCGCCGGGGACGAAGTTACAGATCGAGATCTTCGGCCAGCGCGTCGACGCAACCGTCGGCGCCGAGCCGCTGTACGACCCGGAGAACAAGGCGCCTCGGGCGTGACTGGGGGCGTTCGACTTTCGGCCGAACCACCCCTCGCGTTGTGTTCGTGGAAGAGCGCGCGTGATTGCGACCGCGGGTGCGCCGTACTTGTACACCAATTCGGGTGATCCGCTCGCTCGCTCATGCGGCGCTGCGTTTGGGTGGGCCGGTGGTCATGATCGTGCCGTCGGGGAGT
>JBDTWJ010000020.1:0-33932 GCA_040006755.1 Ilumatobacteraceae bacterium
GCGGCCATCTTGTACCAGGTCTCGAAGATCCGGCGGCCGTAGATCCCCTGGATCTCGAGACCCTTGAAGATCACGTCGTTGATGTCGAGCGTCATCGGTCCGGCCGGGATTCCCAGGACGGCGATGCGGCCGCCGTGGTTCATTGCGTCGAGCATCTGGTTGAAGGCGGCCTCAGCTCCCGACATCTCCAGGCCGACATCGAAACCTTCAGTCATTCCGAGCTCGGCCATGACCGGTGCAAGCTGTTCGGTACGCACGTCGACGACACGGCTCGCGCCGTGCTTGGCGGCCATGTCGAGGCGGAAGTGGTTGATGTCGGTGATGACCACGTTGCGGGCGCCGATGTGGCGCACGATCGCCGTCGCCAGGATGCCGATGGGTCCCGCGCCGGTGATCAACACGTCTTCGCCGACGACATCGAATCGGAGCGCAGTATGCGTGGCGTTGCCCAGTGGATCGAGCACCGCAGCCACGTTGTCGTCGATGTGCGGGGGCACGACGAACACGTTCTGGGCGGGTATCACAACGTACTCGGCGAACGCGCCTGGCCGCGTGACGCCGACCCCGACGTGGTTGTGGCAGAACTCGCGGCGGCCACCTTTGCAGTTGCGACAGTGACCGCACGTGATGTGACCTTCTCCGGCGACACGTTGGCCGACTTCGAGGCCGACCACATCGGCGCCCAGCTGTTCGATCTCGCCCATGAACTCGTGGCCGACGACCATCGGAACCGGAATCGTCGACTGAGCCCACGCATCCCAGTGATGGATGTGCAGATCGGTACCGCAGATGGACGTCTTGCGCACGCGGATCAAGACATCCCGATCGCCTGCCACCGGCTTAGCAACATCCTCGAGCCACAGGCCGGGTTCAGGTCGCGCTTTGACCAAAGCCTTCATGACACGAGGTCCATGCTCTGGCCGACGCGCACGAACGCGTCGATCGCTCGGTCGACGTCGGTGTCGGTGTGAGCGGCCGACATCTGCGTGCGGATGCGCGCCTTGCCTTGAGGTACCACCGGGAACGAAAACGCAATCACATAGATCCCTTCGTCGAGCAGCCGATCGGCCATCTGCGATGCGACGCGAGCATCACCCAGCATGACAGGGATGATTGGATGCCCGGCTCCGGCAAGCGTGAAGCCTGCCTTCTCGAGACCGGCACGGAAACGTGCCGCGTTACGTTCGAGCCGACCACGTAACTCGTCGCCGGCATCCAGCATGTCGAGCACGTGGATCGTGGCCGAGGCGATGACCGGAGCGAGGCTGTTGGAGAACAGGTACGGTCGCGACCGTTGACGCAGCCAGTCGATGATCTCACGACGCCCCGCCGTGTAACCACCGGACGCCCCGCCTAGGGCCTTGCCGAGCGTTCCGGTGATGATGTCGACGCGCTCCATCACGTCGGCGACCTCCGGAGTGCCGCGTCCGCGTTTGCCGACGACACCGACGGCATGCGAGTCGTCAACCATCACCAACGCGCCATACCGCTCCGCGAGATCGCAGATCACCGAAAGGTTGGCGAGCACACCATCCATCGAGAAGACACCGTCCGTCGCGACGAGCCGGTACCGCGCGTCGCTGCTCTCCTGCAGCCGTTGCTCCAATTGATCCATGTCGTTGTTGTCGTAACGCAGCCGGCGGGCGCGGCACAGGCGTATCCCGTCGATGATGGATGCGTGATTGAGCGCGTCGGAGATGACGGCGTCCTGATCGTCGAGGATGGTCTCGAAGAGGCCTCCGTTGGCGTCGAAGCACGATGAGTAGAGGATGGTGTCGTCGGTGCCGAGGAAGGCCGAGAGGCGTGCTTCGAGGTCCTTGTGCACTGTCTGCGTGCCGCAGATGAACCGTACCGATGCCATGCCATACCCATATCGGTCGAGACCGGCGTGAGCGGCCTCGATGATGTCGCGGTTGTCGGCCAGGCCGAGGTAGTTGTTGGCGCATAGGTTGAGCACCGACGATCCATCGGCTAGCTCGATGTGAGCGGATTGGGGCGACCCGATGACGCGCTCAGTTTTGAACAGTCCTTCTCCTTCGAGCGCCGCAGTGCGCTGCTGGAGGTCGGCGAGAAGCGGGCTACGCATGCTCGCGTCGCAGTTCAGGCAACACTTCCATTGCGATCCGTTGGAAGGCAGGGAGCTGTGCTTCGATGGCCGGGTAGTACATCGAGATCTCGGTGATCCCCAGTTCGGTGATCCGGCGCACCATGTCGACGAAGAGATCGTCGGATTCGTAGTAGCCAATGGCGCCCCCGCTGGCTCGAGCCTTTGGGTCGAACATCGTGTAGGAGCGGCGCAGCGACGCCGGGTCGCGCCCCACCTCCGCGCATAGTTCGTCGACGGTCATACAGCGATCGCTCAACTCGGCGAGCTGCTCGTCGAAATCCGAGGCGAAGCTGAGGCTGTTCCATATCTCGGCGTGGTCGACGGCAAGACGCAACATCTGCGGACCGAGGGCAGCAACCATGATCGGCAATCGTGGCAGTTGCACGGACCCGGGGTTCACCACAGCTCCATTTGCCTGGTAGTAGTTGCCGTGGAAGATGGTGACACCGCCGGCGAGGAGCTGGCCGACGAGGTCGACGTACTCAGCGAATCGACCGACGCGTTCACCGGTGCTCCAGTTGGGCACGCCGGTCATGTCGTACGACGGATCGATGTTGAGGCCGGTCCCGAGTCCTAGCTCAAGTCGCCCACCGGAGATGTGGTCGACGGTGACGGCTTGCTTGGCGAGCATGGCTGGATTGCGCAGCGGAATCTGGGTGACACATGTCGTCAATCGCATCGTCGACGTGCGAGCTGCGATCGCGGCGATACCCGTCCACGCTTCGTGCCACGTACCCGACGGGTTTCCCCAGTCGCAAAAGTGGTCGGGGACCGCTGCGACGTCGAAACCGAGCGCCTCGAGTCGCACGAATCGATCGAGGTACTCCGGCCACGCGACGTTGGGGATGACCAGCACCTGGAACCGCAACTCGTGGCTCATGGGTGGATGCTACTTCGTCGCACCAGCTCGTCATCTTGGTGTCATCTTCGATCATGTAGCGTGCTTGAACCGATGGCCGACCTGCGCACGCTCCCTCTCCTGTGGGACGAATTGGTCGACGCCCATGGCAATCCGCGACCTGCTGCGGCGGCTCTGGTCGAGAGGTTGCGGTCGCTCGAGATCGAGGAGCTTCAGCAGCGGCAAGGCCTCGCGGAGGTCGACATCCTCGCGCTAGGGATCACGTTCACCGTGTACGACGATGGGCAGGGCACCGACCGCGCCTGGCCGATGGACATCGTGCCGCGCGTGATCGGTGCAACGGAGTGGGCCAGCATCGAGCGAGGTTTGAAACAGCGGTTGAAAGCTCTCAATCACTTCATCGACGACGTGTACCACGACCGCCGGGTCGTCGCCGACGGTGTGTTCCCGGAGGCGCTACTGAGCGACTCGGTCAACCTGCGTCTGGAGTGCGAGGGCATGTCGCCGAAGTTCGGCGTGTGGGCGCACATCTGCGGCAGCGATCTGGTTCGTGATGCTGACGGCGTGGTCTATGTGCTGGAAGACAACCTTCGTGTGCCGTCCGGTGCCAGCTATCTGTTGCAGAACCGGGCCATCTCGAAGCGAGCGTTCGCCGACCTCTTCGAGCGTCAGTCCATCCTGCCCGTCGATGATTATCCCGACCAGCTTCGGCGCCTGCTTGTCTCGCTGGCCAACGATGAACTGCAGGGCGTTCGCCATCCGCAGGTGGTGGTGCTCACGCCGGGCGTCTTCAACAGCGCCTACTTCGAGCATGCCTTCCTCGCCCAGCAGATGGGCGTGCCGCTGGTGGAGGGTGCCGACCTGTTCGTCGATCCGAGCAACCGCGTGTGGATGCGCACGATCGACGGACCGAAGCCAGTCGATGTCATCTATCGCCGCATCGACGACCAGTTCCTCGACCCGGAGGTGTTCCGCAAGGACTCGCAGCTCGGTGTACCGGGTCTCATGCGCGCCTGGCGTTCTGGCAACGTCGCCATCGCCAACGCGCCCGGAGCCGGCGTCGCCGACGACAAAGTTGTGTATGCGTGGGCCCCGGATTTCATCCGCTACTACCTCGATGAAGAGCCGCTGCTCCCTAACGTGCCGACGCATCGCTGCTGGTACGCCGAGGAGCTGGACTATGTCATCGCGCACGCGTCCGAACTGGTACTGAAACCCGCGAACGAGAGCGGCGGCTACGGACTCACGATCGGCAGCGCGGCAACTGCCGCAGAGCTGGAGATCGCACTCGACGCGATCCGTGCCGATCCGCGCAATTGGGTGGCGCAACCGATCCTGAAGCTGTCGACGGCACCTACGTTGTGCGCCGGCGAGCTTGCACCTCGCCATGTCGACCTGCGTCCCTTCGTGTTGTCGGGCCGCGACACGTACGTGACGATGGGTGGGCTCACTCGGGTGGCACTGGTCGACGGCTCGCTCGTCGTCAACTCGTCGCAGGGTGGCGGATCGAAGGACACCTGGGTCGTCGAGGATCTGTGATGCTGCTGTCGCGTGTGGCCGAACGATTGTATTGGGCGGCGCGGTACCTCGAACGCGCGGAGGGAACTGCGCGAATCGTGCGCGAGCATTCCAACGTCATCGTCGATCTGCCACTGACTGTCCCGCCCAACTGGGATCATCTGCTCGGGATCACCGGTGGGCGTGAGGAGTTCGACGAACGGTACGACAAGGGTGACGAAGTCTCCATCGTCTCGTTTCTGGTGGCCGATCCGTTGAATCCCGGAAGCGTGTACTCCAGCATCAGCTCCGCTCGGGAGAACCTGCGCACGTGCCGCGACATCTTGCCGACGCAGGCGTGGAATGCCGTCAACGATCTGTACCTCGCTGCGGTCCGAGGCGCCGCCGATGGCATTCAGCGCCGCTATCGGGCGAGGTTCCTCGAGAAGGTCATCGCCGAGCATCAACGTCTGCTGGGCATCCTCACCACGACGATGAGCCGCGACGAGGCGTACACCATGTTGCGCCTCGGTCGCCACATCGAACGATGCGACATGGTGACGAGGGTGCTCGACGTGCGCGCCGGTCTGTTGCTGGGTGAACGACCCGAGCGCGCGGAGCTGTACGACGATCTTCAATGGTCGAGCGTGCTCCGTTCGCTGTCGGCGTTGCAGATGTACAACCGCCGATCGGCTAAGGGTGCCGGTGCGGCCGAGGTCATCAGGTTCATCCTCGGTGAAGGCACGTTCCCTCGATCGGTTGCGTACTGCCTGGCCGGTGTGCAGTCGAGTGCCAGGGAGTTGCCGCTCAGCGAATCGGTGCTCGCTGCGTGCAGGGCGGCGCTGGTCGAGCTGTCGTCGTCGGATCCCAACGTGTTGCTCGACGCCGGCCAACTGCACAGCAAGGCCGATCGCTTGCAGATCGCCATTGCCTCGATCAGCGATCGCGTTGCCGGCGCGTACTTCGGACACACGGCATGGCCGAGCTGAACTGATGGACGTCAACACCCCGACTCCTGGCGTCACAGCCGCCGGCATTCCGGCTTCGTACGTGCGCACGAGCGGTCGATTCGACGAGCTCATCGACGACACCGGGGCAGTGCGGACGCACTGGGAGCCGATGATCAAAACGTGGTCGACGCTCGGCGCCCGCGAGATCGTTCGCCGGCAGATGGTCGCCGAGCGCCTGTTGGTGGCCGAGGGTGCTGGCCACGTCTTCCACGACGATCGCGAGATCGGTGTGTCGTGGGGTCTCGACCCGGTGCCGTACGTGATCGGCGCAGCGGAGTGGCGCGACATCGAGAGCGGTCTGGTTCAACGCACCCGGGTGCTCGATGCCGTGCTCGCCGACCTCTACGGCCAGCGCCGGCTGCTGCTCGACGGAGTCATTCCCACCGCGGCCGTGATGGGCTCCCGTGCGTATCAGTTGGCCGCAATCGGCGTTGCCGTGCCGCGTCCGCGTCTGATGTTGTACGCCGCGGATCTCGTCCGCGACGGCGCCGGGCAATGGCTACTGCTGCGCGATCACACCGATGCTCCTACCGGGTGTGGCTATGCGCTGATGAACCGCACGGTGCTGTCGCGTTTCTATCCCGAACCGTTCCGCTATCTCGGAGTCAGTCCGCTGTCAGGGTGGTTCGCCGATCTGCGGACCGCTCTCTCGTCGGTTGCACCGTCGACCGTCACCGGGCCACGAACCATTTTGCTCGGACCCAAGCCGCAGCGACCTGGATTCGTCGAGGCCTCGTATCTGGCCACCCACCTCGGCTATCACCTCGCCAGCAGCGGCGATCTGATCACGCGAGGTGGACGCGTCTGGCTGCGAACACTTGGCGGATTGGAGCAGATCGACGTCGTGTTCCGTCGTCTGGCCGACACGGGGTCGGACCCGCTCGAGCTCCGTCCATCCGGTCTTGGTGGCGTGACCGGCTTGCTGCAGGCGGTGCGCGAGGGCAACGTCGGTGTCGCCAACTCGCTCGGCAGTGGGGTCGCAGATCGCCTGTGGTTGCAACCGTTTCTCGCCGACGCGGCCCGGTATCTGCTCGGCGAGACCTTGGAGCTTGCCTCGATCGACACATGGTGGGTCGGTGACCGCGACACGCTCGCCGCGGTGCGCGCCGACCCGGAGGTCTACGTGTTCCACGACACCGATCCTGTCTCTCCCGTGGCGTCGGTGATCGGGGAACACCTCTCCGACTCCGAACTTGCCGATTGGTTGGATCGAATGACGGCCGCGCCGCATCGTTACGTGGTGCAACCGAAGATCGAATTCGCCAGCACCCCGGTGGCCGTCGATGGCGAGTTGCGCAGTGGCACCGCCAGCATTCGAGTGCAGACGGTACGCATCGGCGACGAGGCCATCGTGCTGCCAGGGGGCCACGGTCGCCATGTCGCGGCCGGACAACTGGTCATCAACTCATCCGATGCATTCGGCAAGGACGTGTGGGTGCTCACCGATCCGTCGGCACCGCCCACATCCACGGGCTCGTCGGCGATCGCTCGCCGGGCACGGTTGCCGCAGATCGACCTGCGCGATTCGTTGCCGACGCGTTCTGCCGAGGCGTTGTTCTGGCTGGGGCGCAATGCAGAGCGAGCAGAAGCCGCCACGCGTACCGCGCGGCTGATCATTGCCCGCACGGGTGACGATCCCGCGTTGCTGACATCGCCGTGGCTCGACCACGCCATCGCAGCGTTGCGGGCGGTCAGTGGTGGTCGACCGACGGAGCGCGAATCTCACGACACGGCCCACCGGCAGGAACAGTTGGCTGTCGAGATCGCAGCTGCGCTCGATGATCGGTCGGGCGCCGTTGCGAACAGCCTGCGGCACCTCGCCGCGAACGCCGGCGGTGTGCGGGAGTTCCTGTCAACAGCGACATGGCGTGTGCTCAACGGACTCGATACTCAACGCGCCGCCCTTTCCGAGACCACCGATCGCAGCGACCCGTTCATCGTCACCGAGTGCCTCGACCGGATCATGGTGGATCTCGCCGCATTGGCGGGTTTGGTGATGGAGAGCATGGTACGTGGCCCGGGATGGCGATTCCTCGACCTCGGTCGACGGTTGGAGCGCGCCGTATTGCTGCTTGGGCTGATCGAGGCGACGCTCAGTCAGCCGCTCGATGACGAGATCGCCCAACCCGTGTACAACCTCGTGCTGGGGGCCAGCGAAAGTCTTGTGGCGTACCGACGCCGCTACCGCAGCGACGTTCGCCTTGCTGCGATCGAAGACCTCCTCGTGCACGACGACAGCAACCCGCGATCGCTCGTGTTTCAACTCGACCGCATCAACGAACACCTGACCGCGTTGCCGTGGCACCCCGACGCATCAAAGCATCGCCGCTTCCTCGATGCAGCAGCCCACGGCCGTCTCGGCGAAGGACCCGACTCCCTCTCGAAGCTGGTGCTGAGCGTACGTGGTCCGCTGCTGGAGCTGATCCGAGAGTTGATGCTGGCGTGGTTCACGCATCCGGCGCGCCGTGGTGTGGGTGGTATCAGCTGATGAGATATCGGGTCAGTCACAGCACCGAATATCGCTACAGCGCGCAGGTGATCAATGGACACACGGTGGCTCATCTCCGTCCGCGGCAAACGCCCATCCAGACGGTGCTGACGTCGGAGGTCACGACGATGCCTGCAGCGGATCACACCGACGAATATCGCGATGCCTTCGGGAATCACGTGTCGTACCGCGCGGTCGAGCAGGTGCACGATCAACTCATCGTGACGGGCCTCTACGAGGTCGACATGTCGACGCCTCCCTCGCTCGTTTGGTCGCCGCCGTGGGAAGAGTTGCGCACGTTGGTGGCCACCGACGGCAGTGACGACGGCTTGCTGGCGCGGATGTGTTCGATCGAGTCGACGTTCGTGAAGCCGTCGGCCGATCTGGCCAGGTTCGCATCGTGGTCGTTCCTGCCCGGGAGACCGTTTCACGAGTCGGTGATCGACCTGTCGCATCGCATCTTCACGGAGTTCGCGTTCGACCCCGCGTTCAGCGATGTCAGCACACCGCTAGCCGACGTGTTGACACATCGTCGGGGTGTCTGTCAGGACTTCGCCCACCTCGCCATTGGCGCGATGCGGTCGCTCGGCCTGCCCGCGAGATACGTCAGTGGGTACATCGAAAACAGGCCGCCCCCGGGCGTGGTGAAGCTGGTCGGGGCCGACGCATCCCATGCCTGGTGCTCGGTGTACATACCTGGATGGGGTTGGCTCGATGTCGACCCGACCAACGACCAAGCGCCACCGATGAGCCATGTGACAGTCGGATGGGGTCGTGACTATGCCGATGTTGCGCCCGTACGCGGCGTGGTGTTCGGCTCGCCGGCGACGCAGGAGTTGTCAGTGGCAGTGGAAGTGACTCGCCTCGACGACTGATGCGTCGCGCGGGCATTACGCTCGCGGCATGGGGAAGATCACCGCCTGCACGCTCGACTGCCCTGATAGTTGCAGCCTCGAAGTGACCGTCGAGGACGGCCGGATGGTGGCCATCGACGCCGCGCCCGACGGTGCCAATCCATTCACCAATGGCTGGATCTGCGCCAAGGTCAAGCAGACGCCGCAACTCCTGCATGGTCCTGATCGCATCACGCGTCCGCTGCGCCGAACGGGACCGAAGGGTTCGGGGGAGTTCATTGAGACCTCCTGGGACGAGGCGCTCGATCTGTTCGCGGCCAAGGTCGGCCAGTCCGCGGCATCGCACGGCTGGCAATCGGTTGTCCCGTATCTCTACAGCTCTTCCGCTGGCAATCTCGGTCGGTCCGGGCTATCGCCGTTGGTGTGGGAGCACTTCGGCGCGGCCCGTACAGACATCACGATTTGCGCGGCCGTTGTCGGGGAGGCATGGGATCGGACATACGGATCCATGCCGTCCGCAGACCCGGCGGATTTGCAGCACAGCGAGTTGATCGTGGTGTGGGGCGCCAACCCCAACGTGTCGCACCCCCACCTCTCGCCAGTGATCGAGGGGCGGCGGCGAGCGGGCGCCCAGGTGATCGTCGTCGACCCGCGGCGTACACAGGTTGCGGCGCGAGCCGATTTGCACCTCGCCGTGCGTCCTGGAACCGATGGTGTGTTGGCGATGTGCATCGCCGGACTGCTCAGTCGCAACGGTCACGTCGATCATGAGTTCATCGACCGGTGGGTCGACGGAACCGACGAGTATCTCGCGGCGTGTGACGAGTGGACCGTCGCTCGTGCTGCCGATGTCTGCGGTGTCGATGCTGCCGACATCGAGAAGTTCGCGGAGATGTACGGCACGATCCGTCCGGCGATGTTGCGTGTCGGTTGGGGCCAAGAGCGGAACCGCAACGGTGGTTCGGCCAGCCGCGCCGTGTTCGCGTTGCCCGCGCTGGCCGGGCAGTTCGGCGTACCAGGCGCCGGTGTGTTCAATTCGATCGACGGTGGAACCGGATATGAGGCGTCAGCGGTTCGGCGCGGCGTGGTCGGCGATGCTCCCGTGCCCGAGCGCCGCGCGATCAACATGAACCGGTTGGGTCGCATTCTCATCGACGACGAAGGTGGCCGCGTCGAGGTGCTGTTCGTGCAGGGCTCGAATCCTGCGGCCACCTGCCCCGAGCAGGCCATCGTGCTGCAAGGGTTGGCACGGGAGGATCTGTTCACGGTCGTGCACGACCTGACCATGACCGATACCGCCCACTACGCCGATCTGGTTCTGCCGGCGACATCGCAATTCGAGGTCGAGGAGGTGGTCGGCAGCTACGGGTCGTTCGTGATGCAGGAGGGCCCAGCCGTGATCCCGCGTGTCGGCGAGAGTCGCACCAACGACGAGGTCAGCGTAGGCGTCGGAGTTCGTCTCGGGCTCGATCCTCAGCTGTGGGACCCGAGCCCCGAGCGGGTTCGCCGCCTCGCGCTCGGCGATCGGGTGCTGCCATTCATGAAGCGGCCGACCGGTGGAACCGTTCAGTTCCGCGACGTCGATCCCGGAGCCAAGGTGCAGTTGGTCTACGACGCCGAAGGTGTCGATCGCCTACCGACGTTCCGTTCCATGGATCGGCCAGATCTTCCGATCACGCTGATCACACCGGCGACGAGTCGAACGACCAGTTCGATGTTCGGCAACCTCGCGCCGGCGAGTGCCGACGTGCATCTGCATCCGGCCGACGCGGAAGCCAGGGGACTGATGCCGGGCGATCTGGCTCGGATCACCGACGGTCGGCACAGCATCGAGGCGATCGTCGCGGTCGACGCGACCCTTCGCCCGGGCCTTGCAACGATGCCGAAGGGAATGTGGCGTCGCGATGGCTTCAAGGGCTTCACCGCGAACGTCTTCGCGCCCGACCATCTGGCCGACCTTGCCGGTGGCGCAACATTCAACGACGCCCGAGTACAAGTCTCCGCCGCCACCCCCACCTGACCAGAAAGCGCGGCGCGCATCGCGTTTGGCGTCGAAGGCCCCGTATGGGGGCGTGCGGCTCCAAACGCTGGGGCGGGTTGGGGCGGTGAGTAGCCTCCGGGCGATGCTCGAATGGAGTAGGTCGTGAGTCGGTCGTCGCCGGTCGTGGTCGTCGTTGGGGCGATCAACGTCGACATGGTCGTCGCCGCGCCGCGGCTTCCCGAGCCTGGCGAGACGGTCGTCGGTGGGGGATTGCAGACCTTCGGAGGAGGCAAGGGCGCCAACGCCGCCGTCGCTGCAGCTCGCGCCGGCGCGAACGTACGACTGATCGGCGCGGTTGGCGGCGACGACACCGGCCAGGGTGCGCTCGCCGAGCTGCGATGTGAAGGCGTCGATGTTGGCGATGTCGCGGTGCTCGCAGACGAGTCGACGGGCGTGGCGCTGATCGTGGTCGACGACCACGGTGAGAACCAGATTGCCGTCGGCGCCGGCGCCAATGCAGCAATGACCGCTGATCATGTGCGTGGGTGCTTGCAGGCGGTGCTCGAGTCAGCAGGGTGCGTGCTCGTCAGCACCGAAATTCCCGCTGCGGTTGTCGCAGCAGCGGTGGAATTAGCGTCAGCGGCAGGAGTGCGCTGTGTCTTGAACCCTGCGCCCGTATTGTCGGTCGTCAGCGACCTGTTACCG
This sequence comes from Ilumatobacteraceae bacterium, assembly GCA_040006755.1. Lineage (GTDB taxonomy): Bacteria > Actinomycetota > Acidimicrobiia > Acidimicrobiales > Ilumatobacteraceae > JAENVT01. The sequence continues at coordinate 11,502 of JBDTWJ010000020.1, forward strand.
CTCGGGCCCATCCTCACGCCCAACGAGACCGAGCTACGGGATCTGTTGTCGCTGCTCGGCGAGACCAGCACGGGATCAGCGGTCGGCGATGCTTCGCAGATCGCGTCGAGAAGTCATCAATCGGTCATCCTCACCCGAGGCGCAGGCGGTGTGCTGGTGGTCGAACCCGATCTCAGCCATCACGACGTTGTGGCGCCGCGCGTCGCTGCGCGTGACACGACAGGCGCGGGCGACACGTTCAACGGTGTGTTGGTGGCGCGACTGGCAGCGGGTGATGATCTGGGGACCGCGGTGCCCTATGCCGTTGCCGCTGCGGCACTATCGGTCACCGAGGTCGGCGCACGAGGCGGTATGCCGACGGCCTCTGCGATCGATGCGGCTATCCGCGAGGGAGCGTAGGCCGCGACCGTTGGCCCAGCCACACCGCCGCCAACACCATCGCGGCACCGATGATCTGCGGGATCTTCAACGTCTGGTGGGCGATCGACCACCCCGCCGCTGTCGCGACGACAGGACTCATGAGGGCGAGCAGCGACGCTTGACTGACCGGAAGCCGTTCGATGCCGCGGAACCACAACGAGTAGGCGACAGCTGTGCCGGCAGTTGCAAGCCACAGGAAACCGAGCAAGTTCTGTCCGGTGAGGTGCGGCGGCAGGCCCTCGACAGCCAACGCGACGGGGCTCAGCACCAGTCCGCCGGCGATGAGTTGCCACGATGTGAAGGCGAGCAAGGGCACCGGTCTGCCCCAATACTTCGTCAGCACGACCCCGGTTGCCATCGAGACGGCACCCGCAAGGCCGGCGATCACCCCGATGCCGTCGAGTCGTGCACCCGCGCGTAGCACCAACAGCGCGACGCCTGCGAAGCCGAGCAACCCGGCAACCATGACTCTGAGCGACAAGCGCTCGCGGAGCAGCCAAGCCGCAAGACCCGCCGCGACGAGTGGCTGTATTGCGCCGAGCGTGGCTGCGACTCCGCCAGGCAGGCGATAGGCGGCCATGAACAGCAGGGCGAAGAAACCGATGTTGAGCGTACCCAGCACGAGCGCCTTGGCCCACCAGATTCCCTGCGGACGCCGACGGGTGAAAGCGGCGAGCACGATTCCGGCGGGCAGCGCTCGCAACGTGCCGGCGAGCAATGGACGACCGGGCGGTAGCAATTCCGTGGTCACGATGTACGTCATGCCCCACGCTGCCGGCGCCAGTGCGGTGGTCAGCAACACACCGATCGAGGGTGCTCCGTTGGCCCGCGCAGACGACGTGATACTGACGGGACCAGCCGGCACGATGTTGGTGGCCATGCGCGAAATCTAGGAGCTTCGCAGTAGCCGGTTGTCGAACCCGAACGGCAACTCGAGGCGATTTGCGGACAGGAGAGCGTCGTTGCTGAGAAGCGCGCCGGTGTCGCCGTCGGCGACCACGCGTCCATGATTGAGGAGCACCGAACGCGGACACAGCTGCAACGCATAGGGCAGGTCATGGGTGACCAGCATGATGGTGACGTCGAGGCCCTCGAGGATCTCGGCGAGCTCGCGTCTCGATGCTGGATCGAGGTTGGACGAAGGCTCGTCGAGCACCACCACGTCGGGATGCATCGACAGCACCGTGGCGACGGCAACGCGGCGGCGCTCGCCGAAGCTGAGGTGGTGCGGGGCGCGATCAGCGTGCGAATGCATGTCGACGGCGCGGAGTGCCTCGTCGACGCGGGAGTCGATCTCGTCGCCGACAATTCCGAGATTCGCGGGCCCGAACGCCACATCTTGCCGAACCGTCGGCATGAACAACTGGTCGTCGGGATCCTGAAACACGATGCCCACTCGACGGCGAATCTCGCCGAGGTTCGGCTTCACCACCGGAAGGCCCGCGATCGTGACGGTGCCGCGGGCCGGTATGTAGATACCGTTGAGGTGCAGGATCAGCGTTGTCTTGCCGGCGCCATTCGGCCCGAGCAGTGCGATTCGTTCACCACGCTCGACGGTGAGGTCGACGTTGTCGAGAGCGATGTGACCGTCGGGATAGGTGAAGGAGACACCGGCCATCTGAATGTCTGGAGGGTTCATCGCACGACCCAGGCGCAGCATGCGATCGCCACCGCGAGGGCAACCGGCAGCAGGCACGCGGTCCAGCGAACGGGAAGTTCGTGGTGGCGCAGCGACGGCATCGACCCGGAGTAGCCACGAGATTCCATCGCCAGGTAGACCCGCTCACCGCGCTCGTACGAGCGGACGAACAGCGCACCGGCCGACGATGCCATCGCCCGCGCGTGCCACAGCCAGCGGGTCCGGTCGCCTCGGGACTCGCGGGCGATGCGCATCCGATGCATCTCGCCGCTGACCACATCGCCGTATCGGATCATGAAGGCCATGATCGCGGTCAGCGTGCGGGGAACGTGTAGACGTTCGAGTGCTGCGACGAGTTGTGGTACGGGAGTCGTTGATGCGAGAACCATTGTGGTGGCAACGCCAAGGGTTCCCTTCGCCAGGATCGACCATGCGGCCCACAAGCCCGGCTTCGACAACGACAGCCCGAACGCGTCGACCTGCGGCGCCTTGCCGAGCAACGGCATGAAGAGAGCGAACGCCACGAACGGGAGCTCGATGGTGAGCCGTCGGGCGATTCCTACGAGCGGCAGCCGTCCATACAGCGCGACACCGGCCACGATTGCCCCTTGTAGGACGAAGGCCCACCACTGTTCACGCGGCGTTGCGATGACCGCAACGATGAACGTGATGGCCGCGACGACCTTGCAATGTGCGGCGATGTCGTGCAACGGCCCGCGTTCTGCGACGAGCAGTCCATTGCCATGCGCGCCCGACATCACGGAACTTCAGGCCGAAGTGTTGTCGGCGACAGCGCGCGATCGTGTTGCGCGGACAAGTTTGGACAGCCCGAATGCCGCGCCGAACGTAATCGTGACACCGATGATGCCCGCGGTGCCCGTACTGAGTCCGCTGTCATGGATGCCCGTGACGGAGTAGTTGGCCAATGGAGCGCCCGACATGAAATGCGTGCGAATGTTTGTATCGAGGCTCTTGTCGGCAGCGACCTTCACCAGGCCATCTGGGCTCGAACTAGCTTGTCGCGACACGACGAACGCGAGGAGGAGGGCAACCAACAACCCGCAGCAAACGAAGCCGCCGATCGAGGCGTGCCCCTTCACCGACTTGCTCCGACCGTCTCGATCTCGATGATCGGCACCGGCTCGGCAAATCGCACTAGCCCGGCGCCGTGCACGAGGTCGGGGCGTGTTGCAAGCACTGCCGACAAGACCATCGCGGTCATGACGCCCTCGCCGATGCCGATGAGCGCGTGCACACCGATCATCGCGGTGGCAACGGTGCCAACCGATGTCGCGCCGTTACCACCGATCGCGTACTCGATGGTAAACATCACCGCCGCCATCACCGGCGCAAGCGCGGCAGCGATTCCCGACGCGACGACGACCGCGCGACGAGTGCGGGGCAACAAGGCGCGCAGCCCAGCGAAGATGGCGTAGCCGCCCAGAGCGCCGACCAGTGCCATGTTGATGACGTTGAGACCCAACGCCGACAGCCCACCGTCGGCGAACAGCATCGCCTGAACTATCAACACGACTGTCACGGCCAGCGCGCCCGCCCACGGCCCGACGAGCACCGCGGCGAGCACTCCGCCGAGCAGATGACCGCTGGTTCCACTAGCCACGGGAAAGTTGACCATCTGAGCTGCGAAGACGAATGCGGCGGTGAGGCCGACCATCGGTATCTGCCGTTCGTCGAGGACCTGCCCCGTCCGGCGAAGGCACACCACAACAGTGCCGGTGGCGATGACGCTTGCGCCCAGCGACGTCCCACCACCGACGAGTCCATCAGGTATATGCACGCCCAAACCCCCGATCGATGATGCTGTGACGAGTATACATTTGCGACTGGGTCGCAAATCAAGAGCCAAATTCGTCATCAATCTTCGACCGGATCACTCCACGTCAGCACACTCCCTGCAGCGGCCGACGATCGCGAAGTGCGACCCGTCGAGCACGAAATCGTAGTCGCGCTCGAGAGTGCGCCGGGCCGTGTCGAACACCCGTCGTGGAACAGATACATGGCGCCCGCATGACTCGCACACGAGATGTCGGATGTCTGTCGAAACAGCCGTTCGCTCGTAGACCGCAGGGCCGTGGGACAGATGGATGTGCCGCACGACGCCGATTTCCTCGAGCAGCGCAAGGGTGCGATAGACCGTCGAGACGTGAGTGTCGTGCAGCGAGTCGGCGAGCTCCTCCGCGGTGAAGGCCCGCTGTTTGCCGCGGACGGCTTCGAGAATCGCGGTGCGCGTCTTCCCGACGGTATGACCTTCCTCGCGGAGCCGGGTGGCGATTGCCGCGGGATCGACGAGATCGCCAGCGTGCCGTCGTCGAACGGTTGTCATCCGTGCGCGAGCGACGAGATCCAGGCACATACCTCGTCGACGCCCTTGCCGGTCTTGGCGGAGGTCTCGATGGTGCGCACGTCGGGATTGACGTCGCGAAGGTTGGAGTGGAAGAGATCGAGATCGAAATCGAGATAGGGGAGCAAGTCGATCTTGTTGACGATCACGACATCGGCCGAGCGGAACATCACCGGGTACTTCAAAGGCTTCTCCTCACCCTCGGTGACCGAGAAGACCATTGCCCGGGCGTGCTCGCCGACGTCGAACTCCGCCGGGCAGACGAGGTTGCCGACGTTCTCGATCACGACGAGGTCGAGGTCGGCGAGCGGCAATCGCGGGAGCGCGGAGCGAACCATCGTTGCGTCGAGGTGGCACTCGCCGCCGAAGCCGTTCGATGTGTTGACCAGTGACACCGGTGCGCCGAGGCCGGCGAGACGATCAGCATCGATCGACGTCTCGACGTCGCCCTCGACAATGCCGACGCGCACGGTGGACCCGAGTTGCAGCAGCACTTCGCGTAGCAGCGTGGTTTTGCCTGCACCGGGCGACGACATGAGGTTGACCACCTGAACATTTGCTTCGTCAAAGTCGCTGCGGTTGGCCTCGGCAGTGCGATCGTTCTCGCCAAGGATCCTCTCGAGCACTTCCACCCGCAATCCGCCGGTCTGGTAGCCGCTGTGGTCACCAACTCCGCCGTGGTCATGATCATGACCGTGCTCGTGATCGCCGGCGTCTTCATCGTGAGAATGTCCGGTTCCATCAGCGTGATAGTGGAAGCGTCCCATGGCTGGTCCTCCGTTCGACTGATGTGAACGCTACCCCGGATCCGGATTCCGACACTTACGCACTGGTAGGGCTCCGAGTCGGTCTGATCAGGCCATCCGCAGCGCGAATTGCTCGAGGAAGATTCGACGCGCCGCGGCGTTGCCCGTGAGTCGACCGATCAGCGCTACCCCCGTTTGACGTGCGTTCACGAGGTCGGCCGTGGCTATACGAAGTGTGACGTCGGGCTTGCCCGCTGGCTCTTCGATCGGCATCCCGTCGAGGGCGAGCACAAGATCGACCGTTTGGGTCTGGTCGTCGTCGTTCACGATGATCAAGCGGGCACGTATCTCGCTGTCCGGTCGTCGCCGCCATGGTGCCAACATTGCAAACGCAACGCGCCGTGCGTCGAATGACTCGCTGGGCCGACCCGACAGATAGCGGGCACCGAATCGGGCAACCGAGCGAAGCACCGGTTCGATACGCCGTCCCTCGTCGGTCAGCCGGTAGATGTTTCGCGCCGCAGGGGGCGGCAACTCGACAGACGTGACGAGATCGATCGATTGCAACGTTCGTAATCGCTCCGTCAGCAAGTTGGGGGCGATCCCGGGAAGACTGGCACGAAGGTCGGTGAACCGACGGTCGCCCATCGACAGTTCGCGGAGGATCAGCAACGTCCATCGGTCGCCGATCACGTCGAGGCCGGCGGCGATGGGGCAGTACTGGCCGTACGTGCGATCGGTGTGCTGTGCCGTTGGCTGAGAAGGAGTGGTTGTCATCTTGATTTCTCGCGTTGGGGTCAGTTAGTATAGATTTTCTACTAATCAGTCCTTATTATATACCATTTCTTCGCACCACTTCGTCCGACAGGCAGGGTGACCATCATGCACCGAGCTACATTGACTTCGCAGGACCATTCGGCAATTCCTGCCGTGAAGACAGTGCGCAATCCGTGGGTCGTGTTGGCCAGCACCAGTCTCGCCGTCTTCGCAGTGTTCCTCGATACCACGATCCTGTTCGTCGCCTTCCCGTCGATCAGCGCGCAGTTCTCGTCTGCTGCGCCGTCGTCGTTGTCTTGGATACTCAACGCCTACACGATCGTCTTTGCAGCGCTGCTGATCCCAGCTGGCCGCCTGGCCGATCGTCTCGGGCGTCGGCGGATCTTCCTGACTGCAGCGGTGCTCTTCACCATTGCCTCGATGCTTTGCGGCGTCGCGCCAACGGTCGTCATCCTGGTGGGTGCCCGCATCCTGCAGGCGGTCGCGGCAGCAGCACTGGTACCTGCGTCGCTGGCGCTCGTCCTGCAAACGTTCCCGCACCACAAGATCCCCGTTGCGGTTGCCGTCTGGGGTGCTGTCGGTGCAGTCGCCGGGGCAGCGGGTCCAACTCTCGGCGCACTCGTGATCGAGAACCTCGGCTGGCGATGGGCGTTCTACATCAACTTGCCGGTGGGAATCATCAGCTTCGTAATCGGTCGGCGCGTCCTGCCGGAATGGCGCGAGGCGAACCCTGGCCGATTGCCTGATCTGGCGAGCGTCGGCCTGTTGACCGCCGGTCTCGCGCTGACGGCGTTCGGCATCGTGCAGACCGACGACTGGGGCTGGGTCAGTACGCAATTCGTGGTGTGCGAAGTCGTCGCAGTTGTTCTGGTCGCGCTGTTCCTCCGACGAAGCAGGAGCATCGCCAATCCGGTCCTCGATCTCACGCTGTTCGAATCGCAGTCGTTCCGATGGGCCAACGCCGCGATGCTGATCTTCGCCGTCGGATTCTCGGCGATGTTCCTCGGCAATGTGCTGTTCCTCACCGGCGTCTGGCACTACTCGATCCTTCGAGCAGGCATGGCGATCTCGGTCGGTCCCTTAATCGTCGCAGTTACCGCCCCGCTGTTCGGCAAGCTCGCCGGACGCGTCGGCCAGCGCCGTCTCCTGATCCCTGGCGGCATCGTCTGGGGACTCAGCGGCCTCCTGTTGATCAACAGGATCACGTTGCAACCCGACTACGTCACCCACTATCTCCCGTCGGTGATCCTCAGCGGACTCGGCGTCGCCACGTGCCTGCCTCAACTCTCGTCCGCCGCGGTGCAGGGCCTTCCTCCACATCGCTTCGGATCCGGTGCAGCGGTCAGCCAGGCGGTGCGCAACCTCGGGGCGACTCTCGGTGTCGCCGCTGCCGTTGCGTTCACCGCTGGGCTCGCACCGGCCACCGCCATCCGCTCGTTCCACCACGTCTGGTGGCTGCTCGTGGTAAGCGGTATTGCAGTCTCGGTTCTGGCGTTTCGCCTGCCTCGCAAGGTGGCCGATCGCCGGGACGCACTCGTTGTTCAAGAGGCGTCGGAATGACGCTGAACACGAACCAAACCGTCGAGACCAGTCAGACTGACTCGGTGTTCGACGCGACCACGATGTTGGTGCCCGACCGGGCCAATGCCGGTCGGTTCACGGCGCAGCTCGATCCGCTCTGGGCATCGCTCGTCGGTGTGCACGGTGGATATCTCGCGGCTGTTGCTATCAAGGCGGCGGAGATCGTTGTCGGTGTTGATCGCCCGATCAGAACGGCCACGACCAGCTATCTGCGTCCCGGCGAGATAGGGCAGGCCGATGTCGGAGTGGAGGTGGTACGCCAGGGTCGTGCGATCAGCAATCTCACGGTGACGTTGTCGCAGAGGTCCCGCGCGATTGTCATCTGCCACGTCACCGCGGCATCAGCTGTCGCCAGCTCGTCATGGGAGACGATCCGTGAACTCGATTTGCCACCGATCGAGCGTTGCATACCGATCCAACCACCGCCCGGTATCGGTCACTTCGATCATGGTGTGGCAATGCTCGATCCGACGGATCTGCCCTTCGCCCACGGACCCCGCGCGAGAGTTGCCGGCTACATGCAACCGATCGAGCCGCGAGCGATCGATGCGCCATGGCTCGGCATGGCACTGGATTGGTTTCCCCCTTCTTCGTTCAGCCGGGTCGACCCGCCGGTAGGCGGCATCAGCATCAGCTACACGATCCACATTCATCGCACGCTCGACCACCTAGCGGAGGGCGAATGGCTCGGCGGCGTGTTCCATGCCGACATCAGCTCCGAAGGCATCGCCCTCGAGAAGGGCTTGATCACCGATCCAGATGGGCGCATCCTTGCCGAATCGTTCCACACTCGTTGGACCGCGGATCCGCGCAGCTGACTTCACTACTGCGACCCGCGATACTCGGCAAGTGATCATCGCAACAACAACTGGGTCCGTTGGGATGACCTCACCCCGCGGGACTCTGCCATGCGTAGTGAGGCGGCCACCGTTGTGGTCGAATGGCTGCGCGGCAGAGGTACGAAGTGGGCAAGCGACTGGGCGCCTGGAGGAGCGAGCCACTACCTGGGAGTTTGCGCTGCCCATCTGTGGGGTATCGCTGTCACGAACCGGAGGCCTCGATGTCAAAGATTGCAGTGGTTGCAAACACCCAGAAGATCGTTCAGAAAGACGTGCGCAAGCTCCGCAGTGCGCTTGCTGGCGCGGGATTCACCGATGTCGCGTGGTATGACGTGGCAAAGGGTTCCGAGTCGAAGACAGCAGCAGCCAAGGCCGTGAAGCGTGGCGCGACAACCGTCGTGGTCTGTGGTGGCGATGGCAGCGTGCGGGCCGCCTCGGAAGCGATTGTGGGAACAGAGGTTGCCCTCGCTGTCGTCCCCAGCGGCACGGCCAATCTCTTCGCGTCAGGACTGGAGCTTCCGACCGACATCGACGACATTGTCGAGCTCATCGCTCGCGGCGATCGCCGCAGCATCGATACGGGGGTGTGCAACGAGCAGACCTTCAACGTCATGGCTGGGACCGGCTTCGATGTCGACATGCTGAGCGACGCAGAGGAGAAGAAGGATCAACAAGGGGTGTTTGCCTATGTGGGCGCTGCAGTCCGCGACGTACGCGAGCGCAAGATGTTCGACACCGAGGTCACCATCGATGGTGAGAAGTTCTACGAGGGGCCGACCAGCTGTGTGCTGGTCGGGAACATTGGTTCGCTCAAAGCGGGGATCAAAGCCTTCCCCGACGCAAGCCCGATAGATGGTCAGCTGCACGTTGCAGTGGTGACTGCCGTCGGAGCACGTGAGTGGGCCACCTTGATGCTGTCGGCTATTGTCCGCAGGCAGCAGTACTCAGGCCATGCAGAGATCGGCGCGGGCACCGAGATCAGCGCAAAGTTCGACCGCAAGCAGCGTTTCGAGCTCGACGGCGGTGTGAAGGGCAAAGCGAAGAAGCTCGAGTTCGAGATTCATCCCCGCTCGCTCGTCGTCTGCGCCCCTTCCGACTAACCCGTCCGAAACCCCGATGCGATGAGAGATGAGCCGCCGGGCGCCGCACACTTCTCATCGCTCGGGTTCGCCCACGGAACGGTATGAGAGATGTGCGGTCCAGGGCGGCTCATCTCTCATCGCGTGGGTCACGCGTTTGCGGGGGTCGATTTGGTTTGGGGATGGCCGGAGACCGGGTCACCGAGTCGCTGAGCGCGGCCACCGAAGATGATGGCAACGATCATGAACCAGCCCCACCCGAGGGCAAGCCCGCCAACAACATCGGTCAACCAATGCACTCCGAGCAAGGCGCGACTAGCTGCAACCGAGATGGCAATCAACGCCGCTCCGCCCGCCAACACCGCACGCACGATCCGTGGTCTGTCGCGGCCGAGGACGAGCGCGATCCCCGACCAGGCGGCCGCGGCCGCTGCGGTATGGCCGGACGGGAACGAGTAACCATGGGCGACGACGAGGTGCAGCACCGCTGGCCGCTCGCGATGGACGATGAGCTTGAGGAAGTTGTTGAGCAACAGTTCGCCGAGGCCGACCGCGGCGACGAAGGCGAAGACCTCCCGGCTCCGTCGACGCACGAAGTCGACGCTCGCTGCAATGAGCAATGACAGTGAGACCACCAACGTACTGCCGAGTTGAGTGACCCACTTCAACGCGTGCGCGGCGGATGTGTCACCGTGCCTCGATCCCCACTCCGCGACCGACTTGTCTGCCGCCGCCAATCCCGAATGATTGTCGATCATGTCGAGTAGTACGCCGAGGACGAGGGCGACAACCAAGAGTATGACGAAGCTGGCGGTCAGCAGAAAGCCACCTGCGGTACGCCGATCCATGCGCTCTCGAAGAAACCGTTCGACCCGTGGATGGCGCCTCAGCGAACGGCGCACGGCCTGCTGCTCGGCTGAGGGGTCGATCGGGTCGGCCTGTGCTCGTCGCGAGGCGGATAGGCCGAAGGCCAGCAACGCGGCGACGATGCCACAGAGGAGAACGACGAGGGAAAGATTCATTGCCGAACCTAGGAGTGCGCCAATTCGGTCGGTGGTGCGCTCCCCTCACCGCCCGGGTCGAGAACTTCGGCCTCGTGCCGCACTTCGGCACGGCGAAGCACGATGACCGTGGCCGTGACGGAGAGCCCGCCCAGCAATGCGCCGAATACGACATCGGTCAGGAAGTGCATACCGCGGTACATCCGTGCCAAGCCGACGCACACGGGAAGGAGCATCGCTATCGCGGCCGCTATCGCCCGAATCCAGCGCCGGCGCGTATGCCAGAACAACACCACGACAATGGCTGAGTACGCGGCGGCAGCCGCTGTGTGGCCGGAGGGATAGCTGGATCCAACGGGCGAGGTGTCGAGGTGTGCGACGTCGGGGCGGGGGCGACCGACCAGCGTGGTGATTGTGATGAAGCAGAGTGCCTCGAGGATCAACGCCATGGTCACCACGAGTGGCTCCAGCCACCGTTTCCAGACCAGCAGCATGACCAGCGCCACGACTGCTGTCACCACGATCTTGACCATCGTGTCGGCAAGCATGGAGCCGACGAAGCTCAATGAGTTCAACCCTGGCGTGCGTCGATCGACGAACCATCTTTCGATGGATTCGTCAGTGTGCACGATCCACGAGCCCTTCAACGGGTTGGTCAAGAGCCAACCCATCGCGGACCAGACTGCGGTGATCGCCACGTACAGGGTCGCGAACGTGATCGCCTCCTGTTTGTGCAGGAGCCAAGTGTCCCGAAGGCGTGGTTTTGGCATACTTGGCTGTGTACCCCGCGGGGGTGACGGCCAAACTAGACCCATGAGGGGGAATCGTGGCTGAGCTCGTCCTTGGCCCGATGTTGCGTCACGTCTCCGACGTGTCGGCAACGATCTGGGTCGAAACCACACATCGCTGTACGGTGGAGATACTCGGGCGCTCGACACCCACCTTCTGCGTCGCCGGCCATCACTATGCCTTGGCGATCATCGAAGATCTGCAACCTGCGTCGTCGATCCAGTACGACGTGAGGTTGGACGGCGAGGTGCGTTGGCCAGCACTCGACAGCACGCTCCCGCCGAGCCGGATACAGACACTCGGAGGCTTCGAGCGGCCGAGCCGCATCGTGTTCGGATCGTGCCGCACTGCGGCGCCTCACGAGCCGCCCTGGAGCCTCGAGCTCGCACTGGATTCACGCGGTCGCGGCGTCGATGCCTTGTATATATATGCGCTGTCGATGCTCGAACGGCCGGAGACTGAGTGGCCCGAGTTGGCGGTCTTTCTCGGTGACCAGATCTACGCGGACGACTCGTCGCCGAAGGCGCGCGAGCGCATCGCCGAGGTCCGTAAGGACCTGCAACACGATCCCGAGAAAGATCTTCCTCCGGAACTCGTCGGCGGCTTCGAGGAGTACACGTGGTTGTACCACGAGGCATGGTCGCCGCAGATCGAGCGGTGGTTCTTCTCCAACGTGCCGACGGTGATGATCTTCGACGACCACGAGATGATCGACGACTGGAACATCTCAGACGCGTGGGTACGCACCATTCGAACAAAGGACTGGTGGGAAGACCACGTCATCGGTGGCTTGATGACCTACTGGCTCTATCAGCACCTCGGCAACCTGAGCCCTGCCGATGTGAGGGCTGAGGGCCTGCTCGAGGCTCTCGGCCAGACGGCGGATGGCGAGGGGCGACTGCGCGAATGGGCGATGGGCGCCGAGGAGTTCACTCCGACGGAGGGCAACTACCGGTTCAGCGTTGTTCGCGATATCGGCCGGGTGCGTCTCGTGGTGATCGATTCGCGTAACGCACGCGCGCTCGAGCCGCGCAACCGGCGGATGGTGAACGAGGACGAATGGGGCTGGGTGGTTGAAGCGTGCAGCGTCGACGTCGACCATCTCCTGATCGGCACATCGCTGCCGGTGTTCGTGCCCGGCGGTCTGCACGATTTGCAGGAGTGGAGCGAAGCGATCTGTGACGGTGCATGGGGCGCGCCGGGCCGCAAGTTCGGGGAGTGGCTGCGCGTGAAAGCCGACATGGAGGACTGGCCGGCCTTCAACAGGTCGTTCGGCGCATTCGTTCAGTTGCTGCACGATCTCGGTGCTCGCTCGCGTGCGGACGCTCCGGCAACGATCTCTGTGCTGGCGGGCGACATTCATTTCTCATTTGCTGCGGAGATCCGCTTCTCCGACCAGCACGAGGTGGCGAGCCGCGTCCATCAACTGGTGAGTTCACCGATCCGCAATGCGTTGCGGCCGCCCGAGAGCACGGCGATGCGCCTCGGCGCCTCGAGGTTCGCAAAGGTCATCGCACGTGGTCTGCGACGCGCCGCTGGTCGCCGCCGACCGACTGTCTCGTGGGCGATGGACATCGGTCCGGTTTTCGACAACAGTCTCGGACAGGTCTACTTCGACGAGAGAACAGCACGACTCACGGTGTTGCAAGCTCGTCCTCACGAAGATGCCGTCAAACCGGGGTTCGACACCGTGATCGATTTCGATCTCGTCGCCGGTTCTTACGGTCGACGTGGTAAGCCCGACGTCGCTACGGACCTTGGTGCTACGGCGCCTCGAGCCGCCGGCGAGTGAACGTGGCGAGGCAGAAGATGCCATACGCCGCAAACCCGATGCCGACCACGACGACGACGATCACGCCCCACGTTGCCTCGCTAGCCATCCGGCGCATCGCGCCGTCGAGCCCAGTGGCCTTGCTCGGATCGTAGGTCATTGCCGCACGGAGCAAGAAGAAACCCACCAAGGCGAACCCCACGCCACGGCCGATCTCGCCGACGGCGCCGAGCCGCTCGATCCACTGCCGAAAAGTCGGAGACGCGCTCGACATGTCGAGTTCGTCTTCCATGTCGAGCTTCACGCCCTTGGAGATGCGGTAGAGGCCGACGGCAATCACGATGATGCCGAGAATTCCGATCACCACGCGGCCGAAGCTGTGGGTCATGACCTTTTCCGAGATGTCGGTGACCTTCTTGTTCCCGTCGGGATTGGCTGCAGCATTGCGGGCCAGCGCGATCGCGCTGATCGCCAACGTCGTGTACATCACCGCGCTGGCGATATACCCAATCCGGTGTGCCATCGCTTTCGCGTCCGTGCCCCCTGGTAGTACAGCGGACACGACGCGCCACGCGGCGTACAGCAACATGCCGATGGCCAGCAACCACAGGAGCAGGGTGCCGGGCCCCGACCCGGCAACGGTCTTGATCGCGCCGACCGGACTGGCTTCCTGGTCGCCGGTCGTCGACGAGGCATCTGTCCAGCCGGACGCCTTTGCGGCAACGGAAAGTGCGAGGTAACCGCCAATGACGTACACCACCCCCTTCGCGAACCAGCCGGCCCGGGCCACTTTGACCACACCGGGATGTTCTGCGGTGAGCTTGCCGACGGGATTGTGCATCGATCCCATTTCGTGGCGTATTGATGACATCGCTCGTTTATTCCCTGAATCAGGGCTGCTCAAACCATTCGCGAACGGCCCAGCGTGACGGCAGCTTCGCGATGCAGGCGACCAAAGTTGTAGTACGCCGCGCACGCTCCCTCCGACGAGACCATGCAGGTACCGATGGGTGTCTCGGGGGTGCATGCCGTCCCAAAAACCTTGCACTCCCACGGCTTGATGACGCCTTTCAGGACCTCACCGCACTGGCATGCCTTCGGATCAGCCACTCGCACACCGGGCACCGCGTACTTCAGCTCTGCGTCCCATTGGGCGAACTCGGGCCGCAGCCGCAGCGCACTTTGGGAGATGAACCCGAGACCTCTCCATTCGAAATGTGGTCGCAGCTCGAAGACCTCGGCGAGGATCTCGAGCGCGCGTGGATTGCCTTCGTCGCGTACAACGCGCGAGTACTGGTTCTCTACCTCGCAGCGACCTTCGCGGATCTGCATCAAGAGCATGACGATGGCTTGAAGTATGTCGAGTGGTTCGAAGCCAGCGGTGACGAGCGGCTTTCCATACTTCTCTGGCACGAACCGATAGGGCCGATTGCCGACGACTGTGGAGACATGACCCGGCCCGAGGAAGCCATCGAGGCGCAGATCGGGTGATTCGAGGATGGCCTTGATCGGCGGGACGATCGTGACGTGGTTGGAGAATACGTGGAAGTTGGTGACGTTCATCTGCCGCGCCTGAAGCAGGGTCACAGCGGTCGACGGCGCGGTTGTCTCGAAGCCGACCGCGAAGAACACGACGTTGCGCCCCGGGTTCTCGGTCGCGATCTGGAGTGCGTCGAGCGGCGAGTAGACGAACCTGACGTCGGCGCCGCGAGCCTTGGCACCCAACAGGTTCCCGTTGCTGCCGGGTACTCGCATCATGTCGCCGAAAGATGTGAAGATGACATTAGGCGTTTCAGCAATGGAGATCGCATCGTCGACTCGACCCATCGGTATCACACACACCGGGCAACCCGGCCCGTGCACCAGCTCGACCTGCTCGGGCAGCACGTGCTCGATGCCGTGGCGATAGATGGTGTGGGTGTGGCCGCCACATACCTCCATGAACTTGAAATGATCAACGCCAGCCAGTTCGGTGATGCGTGTGACGAGACGGCGTGCCGCAACAGGATCGCGGTATTCGTCGACGTATCGCATCGATGTCACGCCCTCGGTGCGGTCGTGGTCGACGGAGAGGTCATGAGCGCATTGACCTCCTCGGTGAACATCTCACCCATCATCTGCAGTGAGGCGAGTGCGAGTTCGGCTTCATGCTCGTCGATCTTCGACATCGCGAAGCCGACGTGGATGAGTACCCAGTCACCCGGCTCGAGACGCTCGTCCTCGAGCAGACCGATGTTGATCATGCGACCGACGCCGCTGACGTCGACCTTGGCGAGGTGCTCGAACGTCGGGTGCATCTCGACGATCTGACCGGGGATTCCCAGGCACATGTTCAGCTCTCCTTCTCGGCGATGATCTCGACGCGTACGGTTACTTCGGGCTGCACCTTCAGCATCAGGATCCGCGGTGGCTCCATGCCGAAGTCACGAATGTCGAAGACTGCGAGCCCAGAGAGGTTCAGCGTGTTATCCCCCGCAAGTTGGACGATCATTTCGTCTTCATACGATCGAGTGACCCCACGGAACGTCAGGTCGCCTCCCACGACATAGGTCAGCGGCTCGTTGGTCTCCTTCATGACCTTGAGATCACCGTGAATGGTGGGGTGGCGACGGGCTTCGATCCGTCGCTGCATCTCCTTGTCCTCGAACCCGTTCCCGGACTTGAGGTTGGTGACCGGGAACTCGAGATGGCCGAGCAACGTCTGATCGACGTTGATCTGGCCGTCGTCGATCTCCAGGTCCAGCCAGCCCTCGAGGCCGGTGGCCTCGGTGTGGATCGGGTGCACGTTCGAGCGTGCCTCGATCCATACGCGCGACCGGGTTGGCAGGATCCGGAATCGGGACACGGGCTATTACATCTCGCGCATCTTGATGTAGCGGGCGATATCGGGCAGTGATTTTGCGATGACGGTGGCGACGAGCCCGATCAGGGCCGTGTAGACAAGCTTGTGAATCACGATTGCAGCTCCTTCTGTGCGCTGGAGTGGATGTCGGTGTGGATGTCGGTGAGGACTTGACGAACGGTATCAACGGCCGGAGCGACTGCCGCCAACACCGGTTCCGACAGGCCGATACCCTCGTCAGTGGTCATTGGCTGGCAGCCGACGATCACGACTCGCGGTACGTGACCGC
Source organism: Ilumatobacteraceae bacterium (assembly GCA_040006755.1). Taxonomy (GTDB): domain Bacteria; phylum Actinomycetota; class Acidimicrobiia; order Acidimicrobiales; family Ilumatobacteraceae; genus JAENVT01. The sequence continues at coordinate 27,637 of JBDTWJ010000020.1, forward strand.
CCATGCTGGCGAGCAGACCCAGCACGACTGCAGGATTCATCGAATGGGCGTCGACGCTGGTGGGATCAACCGACTCCACATCGGGCTCGAAGGTCACGACCGTTCCCGGCGCCTCGCCGAGGGGCATGGCATCGATCAGCACCAATGCGTCGTACCCGTTCAGTAGTTCGTACGACAGATGTACGCCACGGATACCGAAGTCGCCGATCGTCACACCGTTGCGCACATCGTCGGGAAGGGAACATTTGTCGATGTGCTTGACGACCTCGACGCCGAACCCATCGTCGCCCAGGAAGATGTTGCCGATACCGGCCACGAGCACCTTCACGTGACGACCTCGATCTCTTCGGGATGGAAGTACAGGAATCGCCCCTGCCATTCGAACATGTCGGCTGCGGGGTCGTCGTCGAGAGCTACAGCAACGTGCTGCTCACCGTCGACGTCGTTGAAGACGCCCTTCACCGTCGCCAACTTGCCCGCGTAGAACAGATCGTGGGCGTCGGCTCGCCGCGATGGCTTCAACCGCACATGCGTGCCGGTACCGACTTCGACCCCACCGATCAGCATGGTGTCGGTGAAGGGATCGAAGGACGAGTCCTGGCCGGGGTCCCACCACGGCACAGCCTCATCAGGTTGTTCGATCGGACGAAGCGATCGAACTGCACCGTGCAAGCGCGACCAGATCTCGGCGGGCATGTCGTCGCATCGGTCGATGATTGCCGCTGCTCGTGCATCAGTGCCGCGGGCTTCGGCCTTCTCCTCATCGGTCAACGTCATCACCCGTAGTGCGAGAATCTCGTCGATCTCTGTCGAGTCGCAGAAGTCGCCCGCACTCTCCGGAGCGATCGCCGGGAAGTCGTACAGGATGATCGGCGACGACAGCATGATGTCGCTCGTTTTGGCGTTGCCGATGAGCACCGGGAACGTGCCGTCACTCGTGCAGGTTGCGACCGCCGCCTCGGTGTGTGGTGCAGGATCGAGCAGCGAAGCGAACGACGCATCATCGACGGCCATGAGGGTATGCACGGCAATCAACGACCTCCGCATGACCGTGTCGCGCTCCGCCCCGGCCCGATCGGAGGCTCCGTCGGCCGTCCAACCCGTCGTGTTCTCGACGCTGATCGACACCTTCAACAACTGGCCTTCGGAAACCAACGGACTCTCGGCGTCGGCAGGCTGCGTCGAGATCTGGACGATCCCGTTCACCTGCTCGCGTCGTCGCACAGCGCGGCCGACGACGACGCCGCGGTGGTCGCGCAGTAGCTCCACGTCCTGGCCGGCGGGCAAGGTGAACGAGTGCTTGCTCGCAGCATCGGCAACCGGTAACAGGGGAACCGGGTCGAGGTCGATCTCGCGGTCCAACGCTTCGTCCCAGGCCCTCAACGTGGAGCCTTCGAGTTCGAGCACATCGACCGACGAGAATGTCGAGCCCCCATCGCTCGTTGCCTCGATATCGCGGTGCTGTATGTGCAGGCATCGAATCCTGACCGTCAGCCGCGGTTGATCACCTGGGTCAACGATCACCTCGGTGCGCATCGACGATCGCTCGGACCCGCTGGATCGGGCGTAGTCAGGGGGAGCGAGAACGCCGAACTGCCAACGTAACTGGTTCTTCTGCGCCGAAGCTCTGTACGGATACAGCACGTACCCCTCGTAGAGCACGGCGTCTGCGACGAGTCGTGCCGATGCAAACCGATCCGGCTGCACGACAGGGTCGTGTGCGACGGAGGTGCTCATGCGTCCTCGCCCGCCTCTTTCAGCAGCCGCTCGAACGTTTCGTCCCAGGTGAGCAGCGCACGATGCGTCTTGTATCGCTGCAGCGCGTCGAGGGTCTCGCGCCGAAGGCGCAGCCAGCCAGTGTTGGGGAAGTAGAGGTCCATCATGTCGCGCCACAGCGCAACGGGGAGCCGATACGACGCTTCCTCGCTCCACGACACCGGCGATGCACTGAGACCCGCGGCGCTCCTGCCGAAGACCGTGCCGGAAAACATTGCCACGATAGGGATCTCACCGTCGTCGAGCGAGTGCATGTACTTCGCGGCCGCGACCTCGAAGTCGTAAGTGCACGCGATCGGCAGATCGACCTCGGTCTGAGCGGTGAAGCCCGTGACGGTGAGGCTGACGTTGGTCCACAGGAACGGTCGCAGGGTGTCGCCCCATCGAGGTGTCTCACCGAAGAGCTCGGTCAATCGTTGCTCTTCGTCGTGCTCGTAATGACGTCGCTTTGGCTCGATCATGATCTGGCTGCGGAGGGCGATGGCGTGCACCGGGTTTGCGTCGGCCGCGGTGATTCGCAGTCGCAACACCAGCGTCGGCACGGCCGCGTAGGCCTCGACACGAGCTCCGCTCACTTCGAACGACACCGGACTCATCGGCGAGCGTCCTCGTGTGTTGTCAGCAGCGGCCGTGCCTTCGAGCGCACGCGATCGAAGAAGCCGTCGAGCGCGGCATGCGCTTCGGCGCCCCCGTCGAAACCTTTCCACAACCTTCGAAGTTCACCGACCAGCTCGTAACAGACATCGATCGGCACCAGATAGCACTCCGCCTCAGCTGTGCCTGATTGTCGGTCCGCACTGCGCACGAGGAATGCTTCGACGTCGGGCAACAACGTGGCCAGATCGGGATTTGACTCGACGATCTCTTCCCAAGCGTCGAGGGAGAGCAACGACTCCGTCGCCCCGGCCGGACTGGGGTAGAACGCGGCGACCTGTTCGAGCGACGAGTTCGTGAAGAAGAAGGCAACACCGACCGGGATCTGCAATGCGTCCCATTGGGCGGATGAGAGACCAAAGTTCGGGAACGATACGAATCGATCAGGCACGGCCCGGAAGCGATCGCCGCCGGCACCCTGAGGAGCGAAGACCAGGTAACAGGGCCGGCAGGCACACATCAACTTCCGCGATTCGAGGTCGACGACGTGGCCATGCTCTTCGGATATCAACGCTGCGCACAGCTCGCAGCGTTCTCCGGGGCGCGGTTTGGGCTGCAGAGGCATGTCGCGAATTCTCTTCAGCACCGCGCTGAGCGGCTGCGGCGTACTCACGACACGATCACATCCGTTTCGAATGTCGCGCCGCAGCCGGTGGCCGGGTCGAAGGCAACGCCCGGTTTGGCGCCGAGCACGATTGGCGTCGAGACTCCAGAATCCACCGGCTCCTCGACGTCGATGATTGTGATCTCCGGGGCGGCTTCGACGATCGCTCGTTCGACGCTGTTGCGCAACGTCACAGCCGAGGAGGGGCAGCCATCGCAGCTTCCGAGCAGGCGCAGGCGCACGGCACCGACTCGTTCGTCGATGTCGAGCAGCTCGACGTCACCTCCGTGGCCTGCGAGAAACGGTCGTACCGAGTCGAGTGCTCTGGCGATGCGCATCTGGATGTCGTCTGGATGCAGGCCGTTGGCGATCAGCAGGCTGGTCAGCAGCTCGTCGTCGGTGATGTGTGCGACGAGATCGGGCGCATGCAGCTGAGCAAGCTCCATGACGCGCGCCAATCCAGAGCCGTACAGTTCGTTGACGAGCTGAAGCAGTTCGACCGCTTGATCGAAAACCCGCGGATCGGCGCGCGCTTGCAACGCTTCGAGCCTGTGCTCGATGGCGTCTCCGATGTTCTCCTCGCCGATCTGTTCGCCGGCCACGTTCAGGCCAGATCCTCGAAGTTGTACGCCGTCGGGGAATGCACCTTGTCGAGTACGTGACCCTTGCCCATGTACATGTGCACACCACACGGCAGGCACGGATCGAAGCTGCGGACGGTGCGCATGATGTCGATGCCCTTGAAGTGTTCGAGGTCGTTCTCCTCGAAGATAGGGCAATTCTGCACAGCGTCTTCGTAGGGCCCCGGCGTGCCGTAGATATCACGGGGGTTTGCGTTCCAAGGCGTCGGCGGATACGGGTGGTAGTTGGCGATTTTGCCATCACGAATCACCATGTGGTGCGACAACACGCCGCGCACTGCCTCGGTGAAGCCGCAGCCGATACCTTCGTCGGGCACGGTGAACGGTTCCCACGTCTTGGTCTTGCCGGCGCGCACGTCGGCGAGAGCCTGGTCGAGGAAGTGCAGTGCAGCCGCGGCCGAGTAGGCCTGGAAGTAGGTGCGTGCCCTGTTGCGCTCGATGGTGTTGGACCATTTCGGGATCTTCCATTCGAAGCTGACTGGCCCCTTCAGCGCGGTCTTCGGCAGGTTGATCTGCACGCTCGAACCCGTGGCTTTCACGTAGCCACCAAGATCCACCAACCCTGACAATGCGGTGGACCACAACCTCGCAAGAGGGCCACCACCGGTGTCGAGTGCCAGGTGGTCCTTGCCGTCGAACCAACGCGGTGACATGACCCAGCTGTAGTTGGCGTCGAAGTCGCGCTTCTGCGGCCTCGGGATGGTCGTCTGGTTCCACGGGTGGTTGCGATCGACGGGATTGCCGAGCGGATCCTTCGTCACGAAGATCTCCTGGTCTTCCCAGCTTTGGTAGTACGAGCTCCCCAAAAGGATCCGGATGCCGAGGTTGATGTCGACGAGATCGTTGGTCACCAACTTGCCGTCGACCACGACGCCAGGTGTGACGCCCATGGCCCTGCCCCACTTGGTCATGTCCTTGTACTGGAAGTTGCAGACCTCGGGGTCCTGCCAAGCACCCCAACATCCGAGCAAGATGCGGCGATTGCCGACCTGCTCGTACCCGGGCATGGCTTCGTAGAAGAAGTCGAACAGGTCGTCGTGCAACGGCACCACACGCTTCATGAACTCGACGTACCGCATCAGGCGGGTGGCGTAGTCGGTGAACAGCTGAATGGTCGCGACGGTGCCGACACCTCCGGGATACAGCGTCGAGGGATGGACGTGGCGACCTTCCATCAGACAGAACATCTCGCGCGTGTACCGGCTGACCTGCAGCGCCTCGCGGTAGAACTCGCCGCTGAACGGGTTGAGGCTGCGCATGATGTCGCCGATGGTCTTGCAGCCGTGAGCGCCGGCGTTGGGTGCCTCCGTGCGATTGGCCAGATCGAGCACGCCGGGGTTGGTCTCGGCGACCATCTTCTCGCAGAAGTCGACGCCGACCAGGTTCTCCTGGAAGATGTTGTGGTCGAACATGAACTCGGCGGCCTCGCCGAGATTGACGATCTGTTCGCCGAGAGCCGGTGGGTGCACGCCGTACGCCATGTTCTGCGCGTAGCACGAGCAGGTGGCGTGGTTGTCGCCGCAGATTCCGCAGATGCGGCTCGTGATGAAGTGCGCGTCTCGCGGGTCTTTGCCTTTCATGAAGATGCTGTAGCCGCGGAAGATCGACGACGTGCTGTGACACTCGGAGACCGTCTTGTTGGCCCAGTCGATCTTGGTGTAGATCCCGAGGCTTCCTACGATGCGTGTGATCGGGTCCCACGCCATCTCGATCAATTGCTTGTCTTGACCTTCGGGCCGAAGGGCTTCTGTTTTCGTTGCCATCGTCTTAACGTCCCTTCCCTGTCAGATTCTCGGGTTTGTAGCCGGTGAGCAACTTGGTGCCCTTCACTCTCCACTTCGGTTCTTCATCAACGGTCTTCATGGTCACGCCGCGCAACGTGCGTATCAGCTTTCCGTAGATGCCGCTCGCCATCGACGACACTCGTGCTCCAGGTGGTTCGTCCATGAAGGGCATGAACTTGTCGGGGAAGCCGGGCATCGTGCAGCCGATGCAGATCCCACCGACGTTGGGGCATCCACCGACGCCGTTGATCCATCCACGCTTTGGCACGTTGCACTTGACGACAGGCCCCCAGCAACCAAGCTTGACGATGCACTTCGGGGAGCCGTACTCCGTCGCGAAATCGCCCTGCTCGTAGTATCCGGCACGGTCGCACCCCTCGTGGACGGTCGCGCCGAACAGCCACTGCGGTCTCAGTGCCTCGTCAAGCGGGATCATCGGCGCCTGCCCGGTGGCCTGGTAGAGCAGGTACGTGATCGTCTCAGCCATGTTGTCGGGGTGCGCCGGACATCCAGGAACGCACACGATCGGGATCCCTGCCTTCGACTTCCAACCCCACCCGAGATAGTCGGGCACACCCATGGCGCCCGTCGGGTTGCCGGCCATTGCGTGAATACCGCCATAGGTCGCGCATGTGCCGACGGCGAGCACCGCGAGCGCATTGGGTGTAAGGCGGTCGAGCCAGTCGTTGACCGTCATCGGCTGGCCGGTGTCGGGGTTGTTGCCGAAGCCCGTCCAGTAGCCGTCGCCGTTGATCTGCTCGTTGGGGATCGACCCCTCGACGACGAGCACGAACGGCTCGAGCTCACCGCGGGCGGCCTTGAAGAACCACTCGAGAA
>JBDTWJ010000021.1:0-33836 GCA_040006755.1 Ilumatobacteraceae bacterium
CGGCAGCCGGCGGCGAGGTGGCCATCCCCACGTCGAGGTGCGAGCAGCGATTGAGGGCTGCGTACGGTTCTGCTGACAATGTCTCCGTCGAGCTTCGCGGCGCTGGACCCGCGACGCGACAGGTCAACAACTTCATGAGTCCGGAGGCTTGGCATGGCGCCGACAGGCTCATGTGCGTCGAGCTGATCACGCCCGACGGCAACTGGTCGAGCTATCCACCACATCGTCACGACGACTCGCCGGAATGCCCCGTCAACAACGAAGAGATCTACTACTTCCGGATCGGCGTAGCCGGCACCAGCGAGTACTCAGCCGACGGTTTCGGCATGCACCGCACGTACACCCCCGACGGCTCGATCGACGTCAATGTCGTGATTCACGACGGCGATGTCTTCTGCGTGCCCCGTGGGTACCACGGGCCGTGCATCGCCGCCCCTGGCTACCCGATGTACTACCTCAACGTGCTTGCCGGTCCAGGGGGAGAGCGGTCGATGGCGTTCTGTGACGACCCGACCCATCACTGGGTCCGCGACACATGGGCCGATATGGCAACAGATCCACGGTGCCCGATGACGACGAAGGATGGACCAACAAGGTGACAACGACGCTACGAATCGGTGTGATCGGCTTCGGCTGGATGGGCCAGGCCCATAGTCGCGGGTGTCGCCGCGCACCGAGCTACTTCCTCGACCGCGACTACGAGCCCGAACTGGTCGTTGTCAGCGACACTGTCGCAGCTCGACGTGACGACGCGGTGCGATCGTTCGGATATCAACGCGCCGTCACTGACTGGCACGAGGTGGTCGAAGCGCCCGACGTCGACGTCGTCTTCGTGACGGCGCCCAACATGCTGCACGTCGAAATGGTCGAAGCAATCGCAGGTGCGGGGAAACCGGTCTTCTGCGAGAAGCCGGTCGGCGGCACACCGGCTCAGACGGTGGTCGCGGAGCGCGCGGCGCGGCGTGCCGGCGTGATAACCGGAGTCGGATACAACTACCGCTGCGTTCCGCTGGTGCGGTACGCGAAGCAATTGATCGACAACGGTGAGCTCGGCGAGATCACCAACTACTACGGCCGCTTCTTCTCGATGTATGGCAGCGACCCGATGGGGCTGCTGTCGTGGCGATTCCTGGTCGACGAAGCCGGGCACGGAGTCAGCACCGACATCCTCAGCCACTCCGTCGACCTCGGGCACTACCTGGTGGGAGGTATTGCCAGGGTGGTTGCAACCGGCGAGACGTTTATCAAGCAACGCCCGCTGCCGACCGGCGGTGGGACTCACTACGACCGAGGTAAGGCCGGAGATCCCACCGGCGAAGTGACCAACGAGGACTACTTGGGGATGATGTGCACCTTCCACAATGGAGCGCGCGGCACCTTCGAAGCATGTCGTTCGATGGTGGGGCCGGAGAGTCAGAACAGCTTCGAGGTCTATGGCACTAAGGGCTCCGTCTCGTGGAACCTCGAGAAGATGAACGAGCTGCGCGTTTACATCGCAGCCGAGCACAAGCACACCGGGTTCACCACGGTGTTCGCAGGCGATCGCTTCCCGCCCCACGGCAACTTTGTTCCAGGCAGTGCCAACAGCATCGGCTTCGAAGACCTGGTTTGCATCGAGGATCACGAGTTCCTGCAATCGATCGCCGCAGGTCGCCAATACAACCCAGGCTTCAGCGAGGCGCTGGCGTACGTGTCGGTGCAAGACGCAGCGATGCGCAGTTGGGACAGCGGTCATTGGGAAGACGTCGTCTCCCTCAGAGAGGAATGAGAGATATTGATGGGCACCACGCGACTCACGACCGCAGCGGCGATCGTGCGATACCTCATTGCGCAACGAACGGTCATCGACGATGTCGAGGTTCCGTTGTTCCCGGGTGTCTTTGCCATTTTCGGACACGGCAACGTCACCAGTCTCGGCCTGGCCCTGCATGAAGCCGGCAACGCCCTGCCGACGTGGCGTGGTCAGAACGAACAAGGGATGGCACTTGCTGCAGTCGGCTACGCGAAGGCCGCGAATCGTCGGCAGATCATGGTGGCCACGTCGTCGATCGGTCCTGGTGCGCTCAACATGGTCACCGCTGCGGGTGTTGCCCACGCCAATCGCTTGCCGGTACTGCTGCTGGCGGGCGACACGTTCGCCAGCCGACTTCCAGACCCCGTACTGCAGCAGGTCGAGCACTTCGGTGATCCCACCATCACCGTCAACGATGCGTTCAAATCGGTCAGCCGGTACTGGGACCGCATCGTGCGCCCCGAGCAGATCATCCAATCCTTGCCGCATGCGGTGTCGGTGCTGCTCAGCCAGGCCGATTGCGGCCCAGCCGTCATCTCGCTGCCGCAGGACGTGCAGGCCGAAGCGTTCGATTTCCCGGACGAGTTCTTCGTCACGACCGTGCATCACATCCCGCGCCTGCGCGCCGACCTCGACCAGTTGGCACGCGCGGTTGCGACGTTGAACTCGGCGGCGCGACCGCTGATCATCGCCGGCGGAGGCGTGCGCTACTCCGGCGCGGAGGCTGTGTTGGCTGCGTTTGCCGAGGCTCACAACGTGCCTGTTGTCGAGACGGTCGCAGGCAGGGCAAGCCTGTCGGCAACTCATCCACTGAATGCCGGTCCCGTCGGAGTGACCGGCTGCACCAGCGCCAACGAGCTTGCCGGCGCTGCAGATGTGATCCTGGCTGTCGGCACGCGGTTGCAGGATTTCACGACGGGATCGTGGACAGCGTTCGATTTTGATGCACAGTTGATCGGACTCAACGCGGCGATCTTCGACGCGGTCAAGCACCGATCCATCCCGGTAGTCGCCGATGCGCGCGAAGGTTTACGCGAATTGGACGAACGGCTTGCGGGATGGTCGGGCGCCGACGAGTGGTCACTGCGTGCCAAGAACGCAACGGGCGACTACCACACGTACATCGACACGATTGCCGATCCATCCGCCGTCGGCGAGAGTGGCCGACCCACCTACGCGCAGGTCATCGGCGTCGTCGATCGGAACCAGCAGCCCGGTGACTACGTGCTGGCGGCAGCAGGCGGCTTCCCCGGCGAGCTCATCAACGGTTGGCGCGCCAAGGAGGTCAACAACTTCGACTGCGAGTACGGATTCTCGTGCATGGGTTATGAGATCTCAGGAGCCTGGGGCGCCAAGATGGCGCGGCCCGACGACGAGGTCATCACCTTTGTTGGCGACGGCTCGTACATGATGATGAACAGCGACCTGTACAGCTCTGTGTTGTCGGGCCACAAGCTGATCGTGATCGTCTGCGACAACGGTGGGTTTGCCGTGATCAACCGACTGCAAGTCAACCAAGGTGGTGAGCCGTTCAACAATCAGATCGAAGACACCCGTCACCGTGATCTGGTGTACGTCGATTTCGCGGCGCACGCCGCGGCGATGGGGTGCAACAGCGAGCGGGCGACCACGGTGCACGAACTGGAATCGGCGCTCGCTCGGGCGCGACACAGCGATCGAACGACGGTCATCGCATTGCAAACCGACGCCTATTCATGGACCGGTGGGGGCGCTTTCTGGGAAGTCGGCGTACCCGAAGTCAGCGATCGCCCGCAGGTGCAGGCAGCCAAGGCAGCAATGGACAGTGGACTACAACGACAGAGGATTGGAACATGACGGGAAAACTCGATGGCAAGGTCATCATCGTCAGCGGCGGAACGCAAGGTCTCGGCGAGGCCATTGCCAGGCAGGTCGTGGCTGACGGCGCGGCCGGCCTGGTCATTGCCGGGCGAAGCGCCGACAGGGGGACGATGCTCGCCAAAGAAATGTCGGCGCAAGGAACACCGACGTCGTTCGTCGAGGCCGACATGCTGGATGCCGCTGCGCCACGGGCGTTGATCGACGCCGCCGACAAGGAGTTCGGTGTCGTGCACGGCGTTGTCAGCGTCGCCGCAGCAACCTGGCGCGACAACGTATGGTCGGCAACGCCCGAGGGTTTCGAACAGATGATGGCGGTCAATGCGCGTGCTCCGATGTTCCTCATCCAGGCTGCAGCCGAGGTCATGCGCCGTGAGGGTGTGGCCGGTTCGTGCGTCAACATCGGTTCGACCAGTGGTCACGGCGGTCAGCCGTTCATCCTCAGTTACTGCGTCTCGAAGGGCGCACTCGAGACGATGACCCGCAATCTCGCGTATTCGCTGATGCGTCACAAGATCCGCGTCAATCTCGTGAGCCCCGGCTGGATGGACACAGAGTCCGAAGACGCGACGCAGCGCAAGTTCCACGGTGCGACGGTCGGGTGGCTCGAGCGCGCTGAGGTCCATCAGCCAATGGGTCGGTTGATCAAACCGCCCGAAGTTGCCAAGGTCGTCGCCTTCTATCTCTCCGACGAGTCCGGGATGTTGACCGGCAACACCGTCGACTACGACCAGTCCGTGCTCGGCGCTGGCGATCCACCGAAGCCAACACTCCAGGAGACACCACAATGACGCTCAGAATCGCGGTGCTCGGCGCAGGCCGCATCGGAAAGATGCACGCCGAACTCGTCGCCCGACAGGTTCCGGGTGCCACCTTGGCAATGGTGCAAGACATCAATGGCGACGCTGCAGCATCGGTCGGTCAACAGCTCGACGTGGCGCACACGACCGACGTCGATGCCGTACTGTCGTCGACCGACGTCGACGCTGTCGCGATCTGCAGCAGCACCGATACGCACGTGCCGTTCATGATCGCTGCAGCGCAGGCGGGTAAAGCCATCTTCTGCGAGAAGCCGATCTCGCTCGACCTCGGAAAGGTCGACGACGCACTGGCCGTGATCGAGTCCAGCGGCGTGCCCTTCCAGGTCGGCTTCAACCGCCGCTTCGATGCAGCACACGCCTCTGTGCGCGCTGCGGTGATCGATGGCTCGGTGGGCGACCTGCACATCGTGCGCATCACCAGCAGGGATCCGGCGCCGCCACCGATTTCGTACATCGCAGTGTCGGGTGGCATCTTTCTCGACATGATGATCCACGATTTCGACATGGCCCGCTTCGTGACCGGCAGCGAGGTCGTCGAGGTCTACGCACAGGCGGCGGTGCGCATCGACCCCGCAATCGGCGAGGCCGGCGATGTCGACACGGCCGTCGCGATGCTTCGTCACGAGAACCAGTGCATCACGACCATCGACAACAGTCGTCAGGCCGTGTACGGCTACGACCAGCGCGTCGAGGCGTTCGGATCCGGCGGTATGGCGGCTTCGACGAACCCCCTGGCCCATACGGGCATCCGTCGCTCTGCGGCGGGCACCATCAGCCAGACGATCCCGTACTTCTTCCTCGACCGCTACATCCCGAGCTATGTCGAAGAGTGGAAGTCGTTCGTCACCTACGTCGCCGACGGGGGAGTCTCGCCCGTTGGGCCCAACGATGGGCGAGCGCCGTTGGTCATCGGTCTCGCCGCGTGGAAGTCGGTTCACGAAGGCCGGCCGGTTCGCTGCGACGAGATCGGCTGACCACACCGATGGCAGAGCCTCTTCTTCGAAGGCTGCTGCCGCAATCGGCTCGTCGAGCGATGAGTCGACTGCAGAGGATTGGTCGTACCAGCGAAACTCACCCCGAAGCAAACCTCGCAGACGAGGTTGCCGATCTCCGCACCCGACTGGGACTGATCGAAGGCCATCTCAGCGCAGCCGAATCTCATTTCTATGTTCCTACGACTTCGTTCGTAGTGCCGGATCGCGCCGAAGAGTTCATGCGCTACTCGACGTGTAGCTCGGTCGACATTCTGCATTCGCGCTACGCGGAGATCTGCGGCATGCTGCGACACCCGGTCGACTGGCACCGAAAGTTGTGGGAGTGGGTCTTCGTCGTCCATCACCTCCTCGAGGCAGGTGTCGTCAAGCCTGGAAGTCGCGGCTTGGTGTTCGGTGTCGGGTCCGAGCGCTTGCCCGCACTGTTTGCGAAGCTCGGAGCCGCGATCGTTGCCACCGATGCCCCAGCCGACGTCGGAGAGTCGCAGGGGTGGGTCGGGACAGGTCAACACCTCAGCTCACTCGCACAGATCCGCTACCCCGAGATCGTCGAAGGCGATGTGTTCGATGCGAACGTGTCGTATCGCACCTGCGACATGCGAGACATTCCGGCCGACCTGGAAGGATTCGACTTCAACTGGTCGTCGTGTTGCTTCGAGCATCTCGGTAACCTGCAGGCCGGGATGGATTTCGTGATCTCCGCCGTGGAGCAGACTCTTCGACCCGGCGGTATCGCGGTACACACGACCGAGTTCAACTTGTCGTCGGACGAGCACACCGTCGAGCAGGGTGACACCGTGATCTATCGACACCGCGACATCGACCAGCTGATTCAGAAGTTGCGCGGGCGCGGACACGAGGTCGAGGAATTCGTGGTCGCACCGGCGTCGCACCACTGGGACTTCCATGTCGATACTCCGCCGTATACGAGCAAGGTCCATCTCAAGCTGTTGCTCGGACAGTACGTCACGACCTCGGCAGGCATCGTCGTGCGGCGCGGGAGCTGACCGGCGAAGCTGGGGGTGACCAGCGCGGCACGCGCCGTCCTCACCCGAGCGCGAGCATGGCCTTGGCCACCTCGCGGTCGGGCAAGTCGGACATCGGATGCGCGAACAGCCGGCTCATCATCAACTGGTCATGGTTGGGGTGGTGCGTCGTCGTCACCGAAGGACTCGATGCCAATGCAACCTCATTGGCGTTGACGGTGGTCACCGGATCACCGTACCGGAGTCCATCAGGTCACCCGAGAGCGGACAGGTTGGTTTCGATGTCGTGCCAAAGGTCTTCGACGTCCTCGATGCCGACGCTCATCCTCAGCAGACCTGGTGGCACGTGCGCGTCGCCGGCGTACTTCTGACGCCGTTCGATGCTGGTCTCGACTCCGCCGAGGCTGGTGGCCGGCACCAGGATGCGAACGCCAGCGCACAACGCGTCGGCTGCTGCAGCCCCGTCGACGACGACGAATGACACCATCGCGCCCTGACCCGGGTAGCGCACTTCGGCGACGGCCGGGTGTGCTCGCAGCCGTTCGACGAGGACCGCGGCGTTGCGTTGCATCGCGTCCAGCCGGATCGGCAGGGTGCGCAGTCCGCGTAGTGCGAGGAACGCCTCCAGCGCGCCGGGTGTCGCGCCCTGAAACGTGCGCGCCTGAACGAGCCGGTCGTAGACGGCATCGTCGGTGGTGACGCACAACCCGACCAGCAGGTCGCTGTGCCCGCCGATGAACTTCGTGCCGCTGTGCAGCACAACGGCTGCCCCGTGTTCGAGCGGGCGCTGCAGCAACGGCGTCGCGAATGTGGAGTCGACGATCATCCGTGCACCCGCGTCTCGTGACGCCGCTGCAATCGCCGGCAGATCTGCGATGTCGAGGGTGGGATTTGTCGGTGTCTCCACCCACACGACGTCCGAGCCCACGGCAGCCGCCGCAACCGCTGCCGTATCCGCGATGTCGACCGGGCGAAGTTCGACCTGGCCCTGAAGCTGGTATTCGGACAGGAGCGATCTCACTCCGAGGTAGCTGAAAGTGGGGATGACGACGACCCTCGGTGCCAGCGCGTAAACGATCGCTGCAGCAGCGGCCATGCCGCTCGCGTACGCGATTGCTCGCCCACCTTCCAATGCACCGACGGCCGACTCCAGTGCTGCCCAAGTGTCGGTGCCATGGGTGCGCGTGTACTGGCCCCCTTCACGGAAGTTCGAAGCCAGTACGATCGGCTGGTTCAGAGGATCGCCCGCTGCCGCTGGCCGGCCTGCCGTGACGGCAATCGTTGTGGGGGACAGCGGGCGTTGGTCGGCCATCTCGCCATGTTCACAGACGAGGCTGCGACCTACGTACTCCGGGTTGCTCGGCCCGGTCGAGATCGAGGACACGATCGGCAACCTCGGCAACCGCTGCGTCGTGACTGGCGACAACGATGCACGAACCAGCTGAGACCATCTCGCGCAACAGTTCGAGCACCGTGAAGATGTGGCCCGCATCCTGATGACTCGTTGGCTCGTCGGCCAGCATCACGATCGGCTCGATGACCGCGGCACGGGCGAGTGCCATCCGCTGTTGCTGACCGAGCGAGGAGTCGGAAGCCGCCCGGTCGGCCTCGTCGGTCAGGCCAAGCTTCGCCAGCACCACGCGGGCCAGCGAGTTCGCCGCGAGTCGGGGCGTGCCAGCGAGGCGCAACGGCAGCGCAACGTTCTCGGTCATGGTGAGCTCGGCGATCGGTGCGATCACCTGCGGCAGGATTGCCGTGCCACGCCAGGTTCCCTCGACACCCGCACTTGCCCACGGTCCCAGTCGCACAAGGCTTCCCGCGTCGGGCGCGATCCAACCGGCGAGCAACGACAGCAGCGTCGACTTGCCGCTGCCCGATCGACCGCGAACCACCACCAGTTCGCTTGCCGACAGCGTGAACGAGAATGGTTGCAACCCGGCGCCGTCGCCCCATCGCTTGGTGAGCTCGGTTGCTTGGGCCAGCAAGATGTTGGTGTCGGTCATCGAATCCTCCGCCCGTGATCGAGCTCGGCGATGGCGCTGGCCGCTTCGATCACCAGTGCGTCGTGAGTTGCGATCACCAGTGTCGATCCCGCTGACGCGACACCGGCCAACACCTCGACGAGCGATATGGCACTGACTCGATCGAGCGACGCTGTCGGCTCGTCGAGGATGACGAGCTCGGGATCACCCGCGAGCGCACAAGCAACGGCGAGACGCTGCTGCTCGCCGCCCGACAGCTCGCGCACGCGTCGGTGGCTCGCTGCAGTGAGACCGACTGAGTCGAGCAGCTGATCGACGTCGACAATGGCGGCAGTCGGAGCGCCAGCGCGCTGTCGTGCGGCCCAACGAACATTGCCGGCGGCATCGTGTTGATCGAGCAGGTTTTCGCTCGGCTGGGGCAGCACGATGCCGAGGCGATCTCGTCGCAGCTCGCGACGACCGCGACGGCCAACTGCAAGCACCTCGGTGTCACCAATCTTCACGCTGCCCTCGTCTGGGCGTTGTGTGCAGGCCAGGAGCGACAGCAGGGTCGACTTTCCCGAACCGGATGGTCCGGCCACAACGGTCATGCATCCGTAACGAACCTCGAGGTCGACGTGGTCGAGCGCGGTTACGACGTCGCCCTCGACAGGAAAGCGGCGCACGACCGAGCGCACCTCGGCAGCGAGCCGATCGTCGCCCAGTTTCACCACGAGGTGCTCAGGCGGTTCCACGCATCACCTCCATGGAGCGCGTGCGCTTGATCATGACGAACCCAAGCACCACCAGCACGAGGACAGACACGAGAACAGCGACAAGAATGGGCAACGCCGCGTCAGGGTGGGCTATGACGCGAGCCGGCGGCTTCAGCTGCCGTAACGAGTCGAGCCGCACGACCGACAGGCGTGTGACGAACCAGCCGATGAGCGTTCCAAGCACTGCCCCGACGGCAAGAGCAGGACCGAGCTCTGCAACCAAGCCGATCGCCTCACCTCGCGACGACAGCCCCATGCGCGTGGTCAATACGTGTGCGGCCTGACGAGTCTGTCGTCGCGCGTCGAGTACCAGCAGCTGGGCGAACAAGACCACGACTCCCACGAGCACGCCGAGAATCGACAAGGTCGCGTACGCCCAGCGAACGGTGACGAAGCTGGTCACGTTGAACACCTGCGAGAGGTCGCGCGGGCTCCTGACGACGATCCCCGCCCGCGACAGTTGCGCCTCGGCGTCGGGTGGTGGATCGCGCAACCAGATCTCCGCGGTGGTCGAGAAACCGGCGGCAGCCAGCGCGTCCTTGTCGACGACGACCAGCACTGCTCCGTTGTGAAAACCGGGGAACCAACGCGCGTTACCAACGGGAATCACGTCCATCGGTCGTAGCACGATGCTCTGGAGATGAGTGTCGTCCAGGGTGCCGCCAACCACGATTGCGGGTACCGGCCCAGCGGCGGGGGCGCCGATCGAGTCGACCAACTGCTCGATCGATCGATCGGACGCGTCGTCACGCCAATGGACAGCGCGGATGAACGTGGTTCGGTCGACGCCGAGCAGGTCGATCGACTGCGTGCCGCTCCTGCCTTGCGTTCGATAGACGATGGTGCCCGTCTCGTCGAGTGGCGCCGGCGGTGCGGTGACATCGCGGGTTGTCACCTCGAGATCACTACCGAGGTAGATCGCTGCCTTCTCGGACAGCAGCGCCGCTGTGCTGTCGGTCAGCAATTGCGAGAGGGTGAACGAACCGGCCGCCAACGCGGTGGCCAGCATCACTGCTCCAGTGACTCCGGGTTCGGCCAGCGAGCGCCTCAGGCCAGTCAGCAGAGCGGGGGGCAACCGCTTGCCCGCGAGCCGCCATCGACGCAGCAGCGCGACGGTCGGGCGCGCCAGAACCGCAAGAGGTGCGATGATCGCCAGCAAGGGGAAGCACTGTGCCCAAAAGTCGGAGTGCGCGACCTTCGCTCCGACCTGCTGAATGCCACCGATGCGGTCGAGTCGGGCGTATGTGACGATCGCCGCAGCGACGGGAATGACCTCCCAAGGAACCAGGCGTACCCACGATCGGCGCCGAGAGCGGCTGTCGACGAATCGGGAGGATCGAGCGGTTGCGACAACGGCGATCGCGACGAACGCGACGACGGCTCCGATGACGGCGAATTCAATGGCAGAACGGATTGCAGCCGATTCGAACTCGGGCGCCGGACCGAAGAGGCGAACTGCGGCCACCGCCGACAGACCTCCGACGAGCGTCCCGGTGATCACCGCGCCGGACGCACCGCCTGCAACCCGAAGTCCGAGCGACCAAGGGGACTGTCCCTTCAGCAATCGCAGTCGTAACTCTCGTTGCCGCTCGCGGGTTACCAAGACGGTCGCGGCTGCAAGCAATGCGAGCGACGAGAGGAGACCGACGAGTTGCACCGGCGCCATCGTCCCGGCGACGACAGCTGTTGATGCGCCCGCGTGGCGCACCACCGCTTTCAGAGGTTCGCCGTCGATGATGTCGCGATTCCTCATGCTCTCGTCGACGTCGAGCGACAGCCGAGCCGAGATGGCGATCTCGTTGAACTGATCGGCCAGAACTGCCGCATCGTGCCGGCTCAGATCTTTGATCTCTGGCCTCAGCTCGAACTCGGTGATCCTGAACGCCTCGGCCCGTCGGATCTCCAAGGAAGTGGTGAGCAGCACCGGTGTCGGCGAATCTGCGGGGTCGCTGCTCGCCGAGCGAAACAACGTCCGCAGTCCACACCAGTATGAAGGCTCCGGCCGGGTCGGAATCAAGGGATACGTGTCGACGACCGTCACATCGCGCGTCCACTCGAGTTTTCCGTCGCTGTCGTTGGTGAACAACGTCAGCTTGTCGCCAGGTTTGGTGCCTGCCGGCGGGATCATCCACTCCGGCGCGAGAACCTGACCATCGACCGGCTCGATGACTGGCCGACCGACGTTGTCTTCCTGGCTATCGCGATACACGAGGTGGGCTCGGGTGGTCTTGGCGCCGGTGACCGCCTTGTGGACCAGGACCCCTGGCGCGATGCGTGTCAGCACACTCGGCTGCGTGTGAGCTGCGAGCGGGGCGACCATGTCGTTGAGCCGGCTGATCGAGTCCGGCTGGGCGCCGCCCATGGGTATTCGCAAACCGACGTCGGCCAGGCAGGTATGGGCCAGTTCGCTGTGCACTGCGGCGGTGCCGACGGAGGAGAGATACAGCGGTGCCCCTGCCAGGCACGCCGCTCCGAGCGCGACGATTGACGCCACCGCGACCCAGCCACCGATGCCTGAATGGCGGGACTGCCTCCCAGACTGGTCGCGAGTGTGGCGCAGCACGAAGCGAGCGGGCTACGACTTCGGGACGTAGTTGGCGCGCCCTTCGCGGATCTCGTTCCATGCCTCAGCGCATCCAGCGATGCCGGTCGTCGACGACTCCTTGCCCGGCTCGAGCGCCTTGTAGACCTCGAAGAAGTGCTGGATCTCGCTGACCAGCTGGGGCGTGAGATCCGCGAGGTCGTGCACGTCGTTCCACCGTGGTTCCTTCGGTGGCACACACAGAATCTTGGCGTCTTCCCCGGCCTCGTCGCGCATGTACAACACTCCAACGGGTCGTGCAGCGACCCAGACACCCGGATACACGGCATCCTCCAGCAAGACGAGCGCATCGAGAGCATCGCCGTCGCCGCCCAGCGTGTCGGGGATGTAGCCGTAGTCCGCGGGGTATGTCGTGGCGGTGAACAACCGCCGGTCGAGGAACACACGACCGGTGTCGTGATCGATCTCGTACTTGTTACGGCTACCACGCGGGATCTCGATCACCACGTGGATGCAGTCTTCAGGCAGCGGACTGAGAGCCATTGCGCCATGCTCGCATATCTGTCGTGAGCGCTCCGAGCGCAGGAAGTAGCGTGAGATTCTCTATGGAGTTCCGTCGCATCACCAATCTGCCGCCGTACGTCTTCACGATCATCAACAACCTGAAGATCGAGGCACGCCGTGCGGGAGTCGATGTGATCGATCTCGGCTTCGGGAACCCCGACATCCCCTCACCGCAGATCGCAGTCGACAAGCTCACCGAGGCTGCACACATCGCGCGCAACCATCGCTACTCCGTCAGCCGCGGACTACCGAAGCTGCGCGAGGCCGCAGCCGCGTTGTACGAACGCAACTGGGGCGTGCAGTTGGATCCCGAGTTGGAGATCACCAACACCATCGGCTCGAAGGAGGGTTTCAGCCACCTGATGTGGGTGCTCCTCGATCGAGGCGATGCCGCCATCGTGCCCAGCCCTAGCTATCCGATCCACATCTACGGCCCGCTCTTCGCAGGGGCCGATCTCCGCCAGGTGCCGATGCGCCACCTCGCCGATCCGCGTGTCCGAGGCGACTTCACCGGCGACTTCTTCGACAGCCTGACGACCGCCTACGACGTCGGTTGGCCCAAGCCGCGAGTGTTGGTCATCTCGTTCCCGCACAACCCGACGGGCGCCGTCGTCGACGTCGACTTCATGCAGCGGGTTGTCGACTTCTGCCGCGAGCGCGAGATGATCGTGGTTCACGACTTCGCTTATGCCGACGTCGGCTTCGATGGCCACAAGCCGCCCAGCATCCTGCAAGCCGAAGGCGCCAAGGAGTGCGCGGTCGAGCTGTACTCGATGACCAAGAGCTTCTCCATGGCTGGCTGGCGATGCGCGTTCCTGGTCGGCAACCGCGAGGTGGTGCAGGCGTTGGTCAAGCTGAAGAGCTACCTCGACTACGGCGTCTTCCAGCCGATCCAGATTGCCGCGACGGTGGCTATGAACGAGGCTGCCGACTATCCAGCCGAAGTCTGTTCGATCTACGAGAGCCGCCGCGATGCCTTGATCGACGGACTCAGCCGGATTGGTTGGGAGATCCCGAAGCCGAAGGGCTCGATGTTCGTTTGGGCGCCGATTCCCGAGCCGTACAGCGAGATGCACTCGGTCGAGTTCTGCTCGCATGTGGTGCGCGAATGCGAAGTCGCGCTGTCGCCCGGCGTCGGCTTCGGTCCCGGTGGTGAAGGCTTCGTCAGGTTTGCCCTCATCGAGAACGAGCGACGGATCCATCAAGGTATCCGCAATCTGAAAAAGGGCCTCACCAAACTCGGCTGACCCGGCCTGGAATCGAAATCTTGTCCGGGTTGCGCAACCACCGCCTTGCACCCGGGCGTTGCGTGCCGCTCGTCGCCCGTTCAGTGTGCGTGGGCGCGTTATTCCGCTGCCGGTGGCAAGATCGCGCCCAAGCGCTTCTCTGCGGGAGGCGCCGAGCGCTGGGTGACAGCGGCGCGACAACGTTCCAGGCGAGTCAGGGGTAGAGGGCGCGGACGTCGGGGGGCGAGTGTCCGTCGGGAGGAGTACAGGGATTGTCAATCGGTCCGCCAGGCGTCATCGGCTTCGGGCACGGCTCGGAGAACAGGTACGTGATCCAGCGCGAGATGTAGTCGGCGGCGCCGAGTGCCCCGGTCGGCTGGTAGTGGATGCCGTCGGAGACGAACCACGAGCGAACGGGAGCCGTGTAGTCGCGCCAATTGGCCATGTACACATCGGGGTAGGCGCCGCTGGCCACCTTCTGCTGGAGAGTCGCGTTGTTCAATACATATGAGCCGTTGTTGTCGGTGCCGCCTCGGGTCAGCCCATCGCGAAGGCGGTAGTTCATCCACACGATACGAACGGCACCTTTGTCGCGAGCCGCTTGGACGATGAGATCGAAGTTCTGGCCGAACCCGTTGCTGCCCTCGTTGTATCCCGTGCCGATCACGACGGCATCGAATGTGCCGGGTGCTCCCCGGATGGCCTCCAACGCAGTGTTGGGAGTGTTGCCCGCCTGGCTGTGGCACGACGGCCGCACGAGCCGCCGGCACGACTCCGCATCGAACACGTACGTCATCCCGCCGATCGCGTCGAACGCCCGCGTATAGAACTTCAACCCCTCGAGCGAGGAGTCACCCATCCACAGCACGTGCGGAACTGGCGGCGCCAAAGTGGGTGTGACCTGCACCATCGCGCCGCGACCGGCCGGCGCGCCGGCCCCGGCCGGACCCCCTACGGCGGGAAGAGCGGATGCCACCGAGGCGCAGAGCAAGGTAGCGCAGGTTCCGATGGCGACGATTCCGCCGCGGTTCACGCGGGCTCGATCCAGCCGCGCGAACGCTCCACGGCGCGCAGCCACGACTGGTGGCCGAGGTCGGCCTGGGTTCGATCGGGCTCCGGCTCGAAGGTGGCATCGATCTGCCATCGTTCGTTGATCGCGTCGACCGAGGGCCACACGCCTTCGGCCAGACCTGCGAGGTACGCAGCACCGAGAGCCGTCGTCTCCTGATCGATCGGGCGCTGCACAGCGACGCCAAGTTGATCTGCTTGCATTTGCAACAACACGTCCATCACCGACGCGCCGCCATCGACACGTAGTGCGGCGAGTGGCGTTCCGCTGGCAGCGGCCATCGCTTCGACCGCATCGCGGGTTTGATACGCCATGGCCTCGACCACCGCTCTGGCTAGGTGTGCTTTGGACGTGCCGCGAGTGATCCCCAGGATGGCGCCTCGTGCATACGGATCCCACCAAGGGCTGCCGAGACCCGTAAATGCGGGAACCACGTACACACCGCCACTATCGGGAGTGGTGGCTGCCAAGGTTCCGATCTCGGCTGCTGATTCGATCAGCCCCAAGCCGTCGCGCAGCCATTGGATGGCCGCGCCGGTGACGAAGATCGCGCCCTCCAATGCATATGCAACCGTTCCATCAGCGAGTTGCCAGGCGATGGTCGTGAGCATGCCCTCAGCCGGCGGAGGGCACATCGGGCCGACGTTCAACAACACGAAGCTCCCCGTGCCGTATGTGTTCTTGGCCATTCCCGGCGTGAAGCATGCCTGGCCGATGAGGGCCGCCTGCTGGTCGCCCGCGACGCCGGCGATAGGAATTCCGCCGGCGCACCCGGCCTTCTCCGACGTCTCGCCGAACCGACCGCTGGACGGAAGCACTGTCGGCAACGCCGAAATCGGCACGCCGAACAGGTCGCACATCTCGGGCGACCACAGCAGCGAGCGGATGTCGAACAACATCGTTCTGCTGGCGTTGGTCGGGTCCGTGACGTGTGCCGCGCCCTCCGTCAGGTTCCAGATCAACCACGAGTCGATCGTGCCGAGAGCAAGCTGATCGTCGGTCGGGATGTCGCGGTTGGCCAACAACCACTCGAACTTCGATGCGGAGAAGTATGGATCCAGGACGAGTCCCGTTGTCTGTCGCACCGAGGCGAGGTGGCCTTCGTTGCGCAACTGCTCGCAGCGGTCAGCGGTGCGTCGATCCTGCCAGACGATCGCCGAGCCGTAGGTTTTGCCGGTCTGCCGATTCCAGGCGACGACTGTTTCGCGCTGGTTGGCAATGCCGATCGCGGCGACCGACTCCCTGCCCACCCTGTCGACGACATCGTTGAGCGTTGCGAGCGCCACCGACCAGATCTCGTTGGCATCGTGTTCGACCCAGCCGGGCTGTGGGTAGGTCTGCGTGAACTCTTGGTAGGAAGCTGTCGCCACGCCGCCGTCGGCAAAGATCGCTCTGCTTCGAACACCGGTGGTGCCGGCGTCGATGGCGATCACGCAACGCCGGGCGTCATGACTCATCGCCGCCACCGTAGTCAGCGGCGTCGTTTCTTCGTTGACCGGTTGGGGCGTTGCGACGGCCCGGTGCTGGTGCGTTTGGTCGGCGCCGGTCGTTGACGAACCGGCTGCGAGGCGGCGGCCGGCGTACTGGCCATCGCCCGACGACGCTCGCGCGCGTCGCGGATCGACTGGCGCTGGTAGCCGAACTTCGACAGCACTGCGACGAAGCCGACGTAGAACAGCATGCCGATCACCAACCCGATGTAGTTGCCGACCTGCTGCTCCTTCACGAGGAACGCCATCGCCACCGCACCGACGACGAGAAAAATGGCGGCCTCCTTGATGAGCCGCCGCCAGGGGATGGGTCGGTTCGCGTCCCAGGCCAAATGGATCTCCTTTTTTCCGGTCACCGTGCCGTACCCTTTGCACACGTGCGCGTCGGCATTTTGACAGGTGGCGGTGATTGTCCCGGACTCAACGCAGTCATTCGGGCGATCGTCCGCAAGGGCGAACTGAACTACGGCGACGAGATCATCGGATTTCTCGACGCCTGGGACGGCGTTCGCGAGCGCCGCACGATGCCGCTCGACGTACGGTCGCTGCGTGGGATGCTTCCCAGGGGCGGCACTCTGTTGGGCACGCGCCGTGGCAGTCCGTACGACGAGCCGGGCGGGCCTGAGCAGGTGGCCGAGACCTTTCGCGACATGGGAATCGATGGTCTCGTCGTCGTGGGCGGCAACGGGTCGTTGACCGTCGCGTGCAAGCTTTTCCACGACTTCCACCTACCCATCGTCGGCGTCCCAAAGACCATCGACAACGACATCGTCGGCACTGACATGACCTTTGGCTTCACCACGGCGGTGCAGATCGCGACCGACGCCATCGACCGCCTGCACACAACTGCCGAGAGCCACGACAGGGTGATGATCGTCGAGGTGATGGGACGTCACTCGGGATGGATCGCCACCTACGCCGGCATCGCTGGTGGTGCGACGGCAATCCTCATTCCCGAGGAGCCCTTCGACATCGATCACATCTGCGAGCTGCTGCACAAGCGGCATGAGCGTGGTCGGTATGCATCGATCGTCGTGGTGGCCGAGGGTGCAGAGCCCCGAGAGGACACGATGCCGACCCGCGAGAAGATCTATGACCGGTTCGGCCACGTGCGCCTCGGCGGGATTGCCGACACCATCGCCCATGCGATTGAAGACCGCACCGGCCTGGAGACCAGGGTCGTGCTGCTCGGCCACGTGCAGCGTGGCGGAACCCCGTCGGCCTACGACAGGGTGCTGTCGACGCGGTACGGCATCGCCGCAATCGACGCCGTGCACAACGGCGAGTGGGGCAACATGGCGGTGCTGCGAGGCACCGATGTCACGACGATTCCGCTCGACGAGACCGTCGGCAAGACACGATATGTCGATCTGCATCTCTACCACGACGTCGCCGAGGTGTTCTTCGGGTAAAGCCTTGGTCCGTTCGCGCGACCTGTCGGTAGTGTCGCCGAAGTGAGCCAAGCACCCGTTTCGGCCCGTGGCCTCGCCAAGCAGTACGGAGACTTCGTCGCGGTCGACTCCATCGACTTCGATGTCGAGCAAGGTGAGGCGTTCGGCTTCCTCGGTCCCAACGGCGCGGGCAAGTCGACCACGATGCGAATGATCGGGTGCGTCTCGCCGCCGACGGCAGGCTCGCTGCACATATTCGGGATGGACGCGGCCACCAACGGACGCGACATCAGAGGTCGTCTCGGGGTCGTGCCGCAGCTCGACACCCTCGACAAAGAACTCAGCGTGATGGAGAACCTGGTTCTGTACGGCAGATACTTCGACATCCCGCGTGCGGAATGCCGGCGGCGCGCGAAGGAGTTGCTGGAGTTCGTGCAGCTCAGTGAACGCGCCGACAGCGTCGTTGACACGCTCAGCGGCGGCATGATGCGTCGACTGTCGATCACCCGCTCGCTCATCAATCGCCCAGACCTCCTGTTGCTCGACGAGCCCACCACTGGCCTCGATCCGCAGGCTCGGCACGTGCTGTGGGATCGCCTCTACCGACTCAAGCACGACGGTGTCACCCTCATCATCACGACGCATTACATGGACGAGGCTGAACAACTCTGTGACCGACTGGTCGTGATGGATGGCGGCAACATCGTTGCGACAGGCTCGCCTCGATCGCTGATCGCACAACACTCGACCAGAGAGGTGCTCGAACTGCGATTCACCCCCAACGGCGACGGTGCGTCGAACGGCGATATGTCCGGCATCGGCGAACGGCTGGAGGTGCTTCCTGATCGGACGCTGGTCTATGCCGACGACGGCGAGGCCGCGCTTGCGGCGGTGCACGGCAGAGGAGTCAGACCCATCAGCTCACTGGTACGACGGTCGAGCCTCGAGGATGTGTTCTTGCACCTCACCGGACGAACGCTGGTCGACTGACCATGGCGATGTCGACGCCCGGCCCGATCCGCGTGGTGTTCTGGCAAGCCACCATCTTTCGACGATTCTGGGTCAGCAACCTACTCGCCTCCTTCGTGCAGCCGCTGCTGTACCTCCTTGGCCTCGGGGTGGGTGTTGGTGCACTCGTCGATCGCACCGCTCGGTCGACGGAAGTGCTCGGAGGCGTGTCGTATGTCGCGTTCATCGCACCGGGGCTGATGATCACGACCGCCATGGCTGTTTCCGCGACGGAGAGTCTGTGGCCGATCCTCGGTGGCTTCATCTGGTCGCGTTCCTACTTCGGCATCTCGGCGACCCCGCTCGGTGCGAAGGACATCGTCGGTGGCCACGCGTTGTGGATGGCGATTCGGTGCACGGTCACCGCTACCGCGGTGGGGTCCGTTCTAGTGCTGTTCCCCGAAGCGCGTAGTTGGGGTCTGATACCGGGCATTGCGATCGCGGCCCTCACGGGCGTGGCGTTCGCCATGCCGTTGATGGCCTATTCCGCACCGCGCGCTTTCGACGGCGGCTTTGCGGCCATGCAACGGTTCGTGGTGATCCCGCTGTTCCTGTTCGGTGGAGCCTTCTATCCGATCACGCAACTCCCGGAATGGACACAGGTGATCATCAAGATCCTTCCGTTGTGGCATGGCGTCGAGTTGGCGAGAGGCTTCACGGTCGGTCACCCACCTGCGTCGACGACCATTGCGCACCTCGCTGTGTTGTGTGCGTGGATAGCGGTCGGGACGTTGTTGTCATATCGCTTCGTTCGACGGCGGTTGTACGTATGACGCTGGCCCTCCGAATCGTTCCGCCGATGCTTCGAGACGTGCGCCGCCCGCAGCGAATGGTCGAGCGCAACGTCGTCGCCTACAGACGTCAATGGGTCGTCCTGCTGAGCGGCTTCTTCGAGCCGCTGTTCTACCTGCTGTCGATGCGCGTCGGCCTCGGCGATCTGATCGGCGCCGTCAGGGTCGGCGGACGCGAGGTGCCTTACGACCAATTCGTCGCGCCGGGCTTGATGGCCGCGTCGGCGATGAATGGTGCGGTGTACGACTCCACCATGAACGTCTTTCACAAGCTGAAGTGGGCACGCCTCTACGACGCGGTTCTGGCGACGCCCATGTCGGCCGGCGACGTTGCTGTGGGGGAGATCACGTGGGCCCTCATACGTGGTCAGATCTATTCGATCGGATTCCTCGGCGTGATGTGGGCGCTCGGCCTGATCGGATCCCCGTGGGTCGTTCTCGCCCTTCCAGCCTGTGCGTTGATCGGGCTGTCGTTCGCCTCGCTCGGCTTCGCTGTGACCACCTTCATGCGCGGATTCAGCGATTTCGAGTTCGTGCCAACTGCGACGATGCCCATGTTCTTATTCTCGGCGACGTTCTTCCCGCTCAGCAGCTATGGATCGTGGGCCTGGGTGGCGCAGGTGTCGCCGCTCTATCACGGCGTTGCGTTGGTGCGAGAGGCCAACGCGGGTGTCTTCACGTGGGCAAGCGTCGGTCATGTCGCAGTCCTGTGTGTCATCGCCGCTGTAGGCATGACCGTCGCCGCACGCCGGCTGGGCAAGCTCCTGCTGTCGTGAGCAAGGACTACGCGGTGGCGGGCTCGAGCGAGGGCACCGAGGGAAACGCCGGCTGCGACGACAGGACGAGACCGGGGAAGTCGTAACGCGTCAACGGCTCGCTTTGCAATTCGCCGCTGACCGTCGGCCACTGCTGGGGAACGCCATCGACAGCGATCGAGACGGTCGACACGCCCGTGATCTCCGAGGCAGTCAACACGATCTGCGCGACACCGTCAACCAGCGCTTCACCGGTGAGCTGTTGCAGCTCGCTCGACACATCGACGATCAACTCGGTGCCGATCTGCTGGACGTCGAGCAGCTGAGTACCGCTTGGGATTGCCGAACGGAGCTGCGCCTGGAGCTCTTCGGTGTTCGGACCTTCTAACAGCGCCCGCAAGGCATCGGCCGCTGTATCGCCGACGTCTCGTGCAACGGACTGCAAGGTGCGTAGCTGACCGAGTACCTCGGGCGACAAGAGATAGATCCGGCCCGCCCCGATAGCTGCACCGGCTGGTTCATCGAAGCTGATACTGAGGTCGCCCCTGTCGCGAGCCGCGATGTCGCGTGGTGTGCCCTCGGCCGCGATCGAGCACGAGTTGACCGTGAGGATCATCAGCATCGTGGCAGCGAGCGCGCGCCGGGTCATCCGATACCAACTTCCTCGGCCGGTAGTTCCAACACGAAGCGCGCGCCGGGCTCTCCGTCGGATCGGTCTTCGACCCACACCCTGCCGCCGTGCATGCGGACGTGTTCGTCGACGAGGGCAAGACCGAGGCCCGCCCCGTCGCTGCTGGACCGGCGACCGGCAACAGCACCGCGCGCGAAGCGTTCGAACACCAGGTTGCGCTCCTCGTGGGGCACCCCGGGACCGTGGTCCTCGACGATGATCCAGACGTGAGCGAGCGGCTCGCCTTCGCCTTCCGCCTCCATCACGATGATCTCTGGCTCGCCGCCGCCGTGCACGCGCGCGTTGTCGATGAGGTTGGCCACGACGCGGGCCAACCTGCGGCGGTCACCATGCATGATCAGTCCCTCGGCTCGCTCGGTGACCGTGAGCTTGGTTCTTGGCATGCTGCTGACAGCAACCGCCTGTCGCATGAACTCAGCGACGAGCAGATCTTCGAGATGGAGCCGAATGGCGCCGGCGTCGAACCTCGATATCTCGAGAAGATCCTCGACAAGGCCCTGAAATCTGGCGACATCGCCCACCAGCAGATCGAGTGCCGCTTGGGCGCGCTCGGGCATGTCGTCGCGGCGGGCCTGCATGACTTCGACGCTGGCAGCGAGCGTCATCAACGGTGACCGCAACTCGTGGCTGACGTCGCTGGCGAATCGAGCATCGCGTTCGACGCGGTTCTGCAGCGCCTCCGCCATGTCGTTGAAGGCAGTCGACAGCAGTTGGAGGTCGTGGTCGTCGGTGTTCTCCAACCGGGTGTCGAGACGGCCTCCCGCGATGGCCTTGGCAGCCTGTGCGGCGTCGCCCAGCGGTCGGATGGCTCGCTTCGCAGCGATCATGCCCGTCAACGCGCCGGCCAAGGTCGTGATCATGCCGCCGAACAGCAGGCTGAGACCGACGTTGCGCAACGTCGTATTGGCATCGGACAGGTCGGCGAACTCGAAGTACGCGGCAGTCGACCGTTCGAGTGGAATCCCGATGACCAACGTGGGAACACCGTCGAAGGAGACGATCATCTTCGCCGGCTCGCGTTGGACCAGGACCTTGTCCTGCATCACCTCCGGAATGACATCGGAGGTGAACTTCGCGGAGGGCGATGCCCACGCCCCACCGACGTTGATCGCGGCTTGCGAGACGCCAACCTGCTGTAGGCGATCGATCAGCGTCTTCGCACTGGAGTTGCCGGCGCTGATCTCGCGCTGCGCGATGCTCGCGTTCTTGTACGCCTGCTCGGTGCTGGTGCGTTCGCGTTGGTTGATCAGGCTGCTTCGAGTGAACGAGTATGCGACCGCGGCGAGGAACGTCGACAGCAGTAATGCACCGATGATGAACATCGACATGATGCGTGTGCGAAGGCCAAACTTGGCCGGGCGCCACTTCGCAAAGAACGCAGCCGCAGTTCTACCGACACCGCGTCTCGGCTCGGTGTCGACGGACTCGTGCGCGATGGTCACGACTGAAGGCGATACCCGAGGCCGCGCACTGTCACAACATGGCGAGGATTGGCGGCGTCTGACTCGACCTTCGTGCGGAGGCGGCGGACGTGCACATCGACGAGTCGGCCATCCCCGAAGTAGTCGTATCCCCAGACCTTGTCGAGCAGGCTCTCCCTGCTGAAGACGCGACCAGGGTTCTGGGCCAGCTCGCACAACAACCTGAACTCTGTCTTGGTGAGGTGCAGCTCCGTGCCCGAACGCATGACCTTGCCTTCGTCGGGAATGATCTCCAGGTCGCCGAAGACGAGTCGGGCATGTGAGGGGCTGATGGGTCGGATGCGGCGCAGCAGCGCCCGGATGCGCGCCGACAACTCCTTTGGAGCGAATGGTTTGGTGAGGTAGTCGTCGGCGCCCGCCTCGAGACCGGCCACGACATCGTGGGTGTCATTGCGGGCCGTGACCATCACGATCGGCACGTCGCTGTGACGGCGAAGCGTGCGGCACAGCTCGAAGCCGTCCATCCCCGGCAGCATGATGTCGATCAGCACGACGTCGGGCAATGCGCGGTGAAACAGATCGATGGCCTCCTCGCCGCTGCCTGCTTCATCGACGGTCCAGCCCTCGTCCTCGAGAGCCAGTTTGACCGCCGTTCGGATGCGCTCGTCGTCTTCGACGGAAAGGATGCGAGTTCCCACGGGTCACATGATGCCAGGGTTGGGGCCAGGTTCGGTGACCCTCAGCAACTCGACCATCTGGTCGAACAGCGCTGGATTCGCAGCCAAGACTTGGGTCTCGTCGATCGCACCGCCGTCGAAGCCTCCCGTACGGCACCCCGCTTCGCGGGCGATGAGCTCGCCGGCAGCCCAATCCCACGGCCCGAGCCACTGCTCGAAATATGCGTCGAGCCGACCGGCGGCAAGATAGCAGAGGTCGGGCGCGGCTGCGCCGAATCGGCGAATGTCGCGGATCCTCGGAATGACTTCGGCGATCCTGCGGGCCTGGGCGCGACGGCGCTCGATCTGGTACGAGAAGCCTGTCGCCACGAGAGCTTGCTGCAACGTCGACGTCGAGCTGCAGCGAATGGGCGCACCGTTCAGCAGGGCCCCGCCGTCCGCAACCGCGGTGAACAACTCGCGGTTGCTCGGGATGAAGACGGCTCCCGCCAGCGCACCCTTCTCCGACAGCGCGGCGATCGACACCGCATAACCCGGCAGGTCGTACTGAAAGTTGGTGGTGCCGTCGATCGGGTCGATCAACCATCGAATCCCCGACGCGCCGGCCGAGTCGGTGCCCTCCTCGCCGACCAGCGCATCGTCGGGTCGCGCGGCGCGCAGCCCGTCGACGATGAGACGCTCGGACGCGCGGTCGAACTCGGTCGCGACGTCCGTGTCGCTCGACTTCGTCGTGATCGACGTCAGGCCGCGCTTACGGCCTTCGAAGACGAGCTCGCCCGCCGCTACGGCCAGTCGAGCCGCAAGGTCACAGAGCTCGTGCGCGAGGTCGATCACGAGGGCCTGTCGCCGGTGCGTTGACGTTCAATCTCTTTCCACTCTCCAAGGGCACGCAGCACCAAGACCGCAACGATGCTCATCCCGGCCGCGGCAATGATCGCGCCGACGAGTGTGCCGAGCCCGCGCTGGGTTGCGCACGTGCCGTGGCACTGCAGCTTGACCAGCGTGTATCCGATCAGCCCGCCGGCGAAGCCGCCCAGGAGAATGGCCACGAACGCCGCGACCCGCGCCTTCGGGGGTGGAAGAGCGGAGAGAGGTACCTCTGGGTCGGCCACCGCCCCATCGTACGGTGTGGTGACACCGTAGGCTCAGCCTCTGTGCGTGTCACCGTGGTCATTCCGACCTACAACGAAGCCGGCAACATCGAACGCCTGTGCCGAGAAGTACGACGCGCCGCGCCCGATGCCGACATCTTGATCGTCGACGACGCGAGCCCCGACTGCACGGCAAAGCTTGCCGAGGAGATGAACGACGAACTCGGGCGGATCGGCGTCATTCACCGGTCGGGAAAGGAGGGGCTCGGCGCCGCCTACAGAGCGGGATTGCGCGCAGCGATCGAAGGTGGCGCCGAGATCTGCGTGCAGATGGACGCCGACCTGTCGCACGATCCGGCCGTGCTTCCCGCTCTGATCTCCAATGCCGAGCACGGTGCTGATCTCGCCATCGGTAGTCGCTATGTGCCCGGTGGGATCACGGAGAACTGGCCGCGGCGGCGACGGATGCTGTCGCGATGGGGCAACAGGTACGCGGCCGGCGTGCTCGGTCTCGCAGTCAACGACGCTACGGCCGGCTATCGGGCATACCGCACCGACGCGCTGGAGCGAATGAAGTTCGATTCTGTCACCGCCAACGGCTACGGCTTCCAGGTGGAGATGACCTATCGCCTGGTGCGCATCGGCGGCAAGGTCGTCGAATTCCCCATCACGTTCCGCGACCGCACCGCTGGCATCTCGAAGATGTCGGGTGGCATCGTTCGCGAGGCTCTCATGATCGTCATCAAGTTGTGGGTCGCCGACTTCGGTGGGCGTCGCCGCCGACGTGCGCAGGGAGGCTGACTGCGGCATGAGGAACTGGGTCGTCGGAGGGGCATTGATTCCTCGGGTCGGCGGCGTCGAGATCGATGGGCTGGTGCTGGTCGGCAATCGTCGGAAGGACCGCTCGATCGAGTGGACACCGCCCGGTGGGGTGATCGATCCCGGTGAATCGATTCGCCAGGGATTGTCACGTGAAGTCTTCGAAGAGACCGGTCTCACCGTGTCGGGCTGGGCGGATCTGCGGTACTCCGTCATCGTCGAGGCTCCACAATTGGGATGGCGACTGCGTGTCGAGGCGTGGGAGGCGGCCGATGCCGTGGGCGACATCGTCGTCGCAGATCCCGACGGCATCGTCGAGGAGGTGCGGCAGGTGATCGGAGCCGACGCTCCTGGGTTGCTGGCCAGCAGCCCGCAGTGGGTGCACATACCCGTGAGCGACTGGCTGAACGGGCTGGTTCACCCGACCGGATCGTTCCACTTCAGGGTGATCGGGACCGGTCGTGCGACATCGCGAGTCGAGCGCATCGCATGATGGGCGCTGACTCTGGCTCCAAGGCCGGGGGCCGGCGGGTCATCCTGCACGTTGACATGGATGCGTTCTACGTCAGTGTCGAACTCCGCCGCCGCCCCGACCTCGTCGGTCAACCCGTTGTGGTCGGTGGCACCGGACCGCGAGGCGTGATCGCCGCCGCCTCGTACGAAGCCCGTCGGTATGGCGTGCGCTCGGCGCTGCCCAGCGTGACGGCCAAGCGGTTGTGCCCGCACGCCGTGTTCCTGCCTGGCGACCACGCGCAATACGCATCGGTCAGTGCCGAGGCGAACAACATCTTCACGTCCATCACGCCACTGGTCGAGCCGTTGTCGCTCGACGAGGCCTTTCTCGATGTCTCCGGTGGGTTGCGGCTACACGGTCCTGGCGCAGCAATCGCGCGGACCATCCGCGATCGCGTCTGGAACGAGTTGCAACTTCACTGTTCGGTTGGCGTTGCCCCCAACAAGTTCTTGGCGAAGCTGGCCTCCGTTGCCGCCAAGCCCGTGGCATCGCTCGACGGAGTCCGCGACGGCAAAGGCGTGGTAGAGGTGGTACCGGGTAGCGAGCTGGAGTTCCTGCACCCGCTGCCGGTTCAGGCGCTCTGGGGTGTAGGTCCGGCGACCTTACAGCGCTTACAGGGTCTCGGCGTCAAGTCTGTCGCCGACCTCGCCGATCTCGAGGAGAGCGCGCTGATCGGTTGTGTCGGCGCCGCACACGGTCAACATCTCTATCGATTGGCGTGGGGCATCGACGATCGGCCGGTCGAGCCCGACAGGGAGATGAAGTCGATCGGTCACGAGGAGACGTTCGCCAACGATCGCCACACGCATGCTGAGCTGCTTCGCGAGCTCGTCCGACTGGCCGATGCAGTCGCAACGCGACTTCGAGCGCACGGTGGCGTAGCTCGTACGCTGACCTTGAAGGTTCGGTTTGCCGGGTTCGAGACGATCACCCGATCCGTCACCGTTGATAGTGGGGTGTCGACCGCACATTCCATCGTTGCAGCTGTGGAACCGCTGCTGCAGGCCATTGATGCGTCGCCCGGAGTGCGTCTGCTCGGTGTCAGTGCCAGCAACTTTGCCTCGGGCTCGCAGCAATTGAGCCTCGACGACTTGCTGTCCGAACGCACCGACGGGGACCATCAGTGGCAGTTGGCCGAGGAGACGGTGGATGCGATTCGCAAGCGATTCGGCATCACCGCAATCGGTCCGGCAAGCGCCGTGAGTGACCGCGGCCTGCAGGTTGTTCGGCGCGGTGCCCAGCAGTGGGGTCCGGACGACCACGGAGGTGGTTAAATGGTTCCAGTGCTGCGTTGTCTCCGACACGGAATCGTGGAAAGATATTCGCAAGGCAATCGGTCAGGAGTCGCCCATGCCGCTCTCAGAGGATGAACAACGCATTCTGCGACAGATCGAAGAGCAACTCCAGCGCGACCCGAGTTTCGGCCGAGACATCAAGCCTCGCCACGTGGGTTCCCGCAGGGCCGTGATCGTCAGTTCTGTTTCCACTGTCTTGTGCTTGGTCCTGACCGTCGTGCTCCTCGCGGTCAGCCCCTACCTTTCGTTCTTGGCATTCATTGGTGCCATCGCCGCATTGGTGATCGCCGAGCGGCACGTCGCTGCGATTGGTGAGGCGGGCCTCAACCACCTCAGCGACAGCGTGCGTAGCCGGCTCGGTGGTTCCGCCGGCAATCGCGGCGACTAGTTCGCCGCAAATTGATCAACCTGTGATTCGTCCCCAAGCAGACCGCGGATCGAGATGATCCAGGATCCTGCTGACGAAGCTCATGCGTGCGCGGCACGCCGCGTCGACCTCGCTGCGCAATAGTTCGCTGCGGTCTGCCGCACTGACGTCGACCCCGCGGGGCGAGTACACGGCGCGGGTGACGAGACGGGCGATCTCCACGGTCTCGGCCTTCCCGACGTCGACCGACCTCGCGAACTCCATAGGGGTCGAGCCGTTGACGCGAGGGGCGCCGGCCATGGTGAGTGACCGCACGGTTGCCGCCCAGGCGGACGTGACGCGGTCGGCGGGATCCCGAGCCTGATGCCTCGACCACCGGTTGAGCACGCGTGGCATGGCGATGACCCACGCGAGGATCGCCAGGATGGCCGCGGCGATGATCAGACTTCCCGTTGAGCCTCCATCTGACTTCGTGCTGAGGTCGGAATTGCGCGGCGTGGTGGGGCCAGTCGGTCCGTCCCTTACCGTTCGATCGCGTTCGATGGCCGGTATTGAGGGTGTCGGCGTGTCGGCGCCGGTGGTGTTGCCGCCGGGCGTGCCGTTGCCCTCCTGCTGCGCCGGTTGCAGTCCCGTGTGCCGCTCGGCGCTCGGGTCACCACGGCCGGGCGTGGGATCGAACGCCTGCCAACCGTAGCCATCGAACCAGACTTCGTCCCACGCGTGGGCATGGCGCCCTGCCACGTGGTACAGGCCGTCGGAACGAAGTTGGCCCCACGTGAATCCGACCATCACCCGGGTCGGCAGACCGACAAATCGAGCCATCGCAGCGAACGTGCCGGAGAACTGCTCGCAGTATCCCTTCCGGATGCTCAAGAAGTTGAGCATGGCGTCGTTGCTGTGTCCGCGCTGCACGGTGATGGAGTATTCGAATTGCGATTGGAAGAAATCCTGTAGCGCCCTGGCCTTGTCGAAGGGGGTGGTCGCTTGGGCCGTCACCTGCAACGCAAGGTTCTCGACTTCGTCCGGCAGATTCGGCACGTCGTAGTAAGCCGGGTTCGGAGCCTGATCGACGCTGGTCTCGCGTAGCTCACCCTCGGTCGGGTCGTTGATGGCAGAAGTGACCTGGTAGCGGTAGTTGGGTTGCAAGCCATCCTGGACGTACAGCGCGCCCGCATCGTTTGCCCACTCCAGCGAGCGACCCTGCCACGACGCAGACGTCGGCGTTCGAGCGGCCGGAGCCAACGGGCCACCGAGCTTCCTAATGGTGATCTGCTGGACGACGAACTCGGAATTGGCAGGTGGCTCGCTGAGGATTCCGTCGGCAACGCGAGTGTCTTCAGGCAACGTTGTCCAGCGGGTGCCGTCGAACTTGCCAAGCGCTGTCAGGCCGAGATAGTGCTGCGAGTCGGTCGCCACGGTGAACAGCTCGACGTTGCCGCGGTTGACAAGTCTCGAGCGGATGTCGACCAGCGGGCTGACCACCTCCGTCACGTCGCCATCGCGGTTGCGCGTGTCGAACATCGCTTCGGCGCCAGCGCCGGGAAGTTGGGGAGCCACCGCGACGGCCCCGGTTGTGGCGAACAACGCGCACGCAACCGCGGCAGGCAATGCCGACCACAGTGACTGACGCCGTTTGCCCATCCACGCCGAGTCGTCTCGAGCATGAGCCATGCGCAGCGCCGCGATCGTGAGGATTGCCGCGCCGACCCACAACGCGGCGACGGGAACGCGGTTGCGATTGACACCCAGGGCTGACGTGAAGATGAACACAACACCGGCGGGCACCACAGCCTCGGCTCGCCCGAAAGCGCGGAACGCGAACGAGTCGGCCAGCCAAGCGCACAATGCGAGAGCCGTGGTGCCGGCGATCGCGAAGCTTCCCTCGCTGGGCACCGGCGACACAGCCCGTGGAAACTGCTGCCACACCAGGCGCATGCTGATGCGGAACTGCTCGATGGTGTCGGCGCTCGGGATTCCGTAGCGCGTCGAATCGCGGAAGTAGATCAAGCCGATCAGCACAGCCAAGGCAACCAGCCCAGTCGGCAGGGCCAGCCATGCGTTGATCCGCAGTGCACGCAGCAGGCACATCACTGCATGTACGCCCACACACACCACGAGCATCGGGCGCAGGTACGCCCAGTCGGGAAAGACCCGACAGAGGCTGATGGCTGTGACGACGGTCAGCAGTGTGAGGGCGATGGTGGCAGGGAGGTGTGCGTCGACCTGCTGCGCTTGGTCGACGGGTGACTGGCGAGTTGCAGCAGCGGTAGTCACGACAGCACCGGTTGGCTCGCGCCGACGATCAATGCCGTCCACGAAGTAATCATCGACTCGGTCGACCTGGCGTCGACAATGAAGCGACTGCTGGGCGTGTACTCGTTGGCACAAACGATCACGAGGGTCTCGTCCTGGCTGGCCGCGGCTCGCAGCTTCCCTGCCGCGGCGCTGGAGGAAGAGCCGGTGATGATCACGAGGAGACCCATTCCCTCCGACATGCCGTTGTTCAGCGAGGTCATCTCCGGAGGGTTTGCCACCGGCTCGACCGTCGCCAGCCAGCGGAGAGTGTTGGCAGCGACGTCGGGACCGCGAAGGTCGACGTCGTGCGTGACGAATCGGGTGTTGACACCGGTGTGCGCTGCGCTGGCCGTGATGCTGGCGGCGGCGATGACGGCTTGTTCGAACGAGCTACCGATGTACTCCGATGCCGTGGTATCGAGCACGACCGTGCAACGCCGGATGCCTTCGAGGGCTGTCTCGCGCACGATCAGCGAGGTCGAGCGGGCTGACGCCTTCCAGTTGATGCGACGAATATCGTCGCCGCGCTGATATTCGCGCAGCGAGTGGAACTCGGTGCCGGTCTGCCCCCATGACTTCATGCGCAGATGTTGCCCGAGACGTCCGGATGATCCGACCGAGGGGAATGGCAGTGGGATCGCGTGCGGCACGATCAACACTTCCTCCGTACCGGCCAATGTCGTTGTTCGTTGAGTCAGGCCGAGCACGTCGCGGCGAAGGGCGCGCAACGGACCGATGCGGATCAGGCCGCGGCGCGCCGTCGGAACCCGGTAGGCCGCGCTGGCCGAGTGACCAGGCGCCAGCTTGGCGAGCTGCATCGGCGCTCCGCCGTTGTTGCCGACGGGCTCCCACAGCTGAAGGTATGGAGTTGCCTTCCGTCCGTAGTTGGCCAGTTGGATGTCGACGCGAGCCGGCTCGCCGACCGAGACCATCGATGGGCTGACGATGCGCTTGACGTTGAGAGGCGGCAGTCGGCGTTGCACGTAGATGACCGCTACGAGCAGCGCGATGACGATGCCGACGCCGACGACGTACAGCTCGATCAACCCGAAGACCCGACCGATCGCGAACGAAGCTACGGCGGCGACAATTGCTGTCCAGCCGTGGCGCGTGATCATTTAGCGACCGGCGGGCACGGGCACGGAGCCAACGATCTCGCGGATGACGGTGATGCCGGTAACACCCCGAGACATTGCATCGGGGCGCAGCATCACGCGGTGCGACAGCACAGGTTCAGCCACGGCCTTGACATCGTCGGGTGTCGCGTACTCGCGGCCCTGGCTTGCTGCCCGGGCCCGCGTTGCGCGCGACAGCTGCAGTGTTGCGCGCGGTGACAGCCCCAACAGCAACGCGGGGTGACGGCGGCTGGCCTCAGCCAGATCGACCATGTATCCCTGCAGCGTCAGCGCCAGGTGAACGGTGCGCACCGCCTCGATCAACGCCATGACCTCTTCAGTGCTGACCACTGATTGGAGATCGTTCATCGCCGTGTTGGCGCCATGTGTCTGCACGATGGCAAGTTCGGCTGCGCGGTCTGGATAGCCGAGCGACAGCCTCATCAGGAATCGGTCGAGCTGGCTTTCGGGAAGGCGATATGTGCCTTCCTGCTCGACAGGGTTCTGGGTAGCGATGACCATGAACGGTTCGGGCAGCATGTGGCTCGCGCCGTCGGCGCTGACCTGACGTTCTTCCATGGCCTCGAGCAACGCAGATTGGGTCTTGGGTGAAGCTCGGTTGATCTCGTCGGCGAGCACGATGTTGGCGAACAACGGTCCTCGCTGGAACACGAACGACTCGCTGGACCGTTGGTAGATACTGACGCCTACGAGGTCGGCAGGAAGCAGATCCGGTGTGAACTGCACACGCTTCCATGTGCAATGCACGGACGCTGCCATCGCCTTTGCGAGGCTCGTCTTACCGACGCCAGGCACGTCTTCGATGAGCAGATGACCTTCGGCCAGCAGACATGAGACGGCGAGTTCGATCGCGTCCTTTTTGCCCTGGACGACACGCGCGATGTTGCTCGTGATGGCATCGAACAGCGATGCAAAGGTTCGGGTCGGTTCTGTCTGTATTGCCGTCACGCAGGGAAGGGTAGACGCGGCACAGTGGATTGCAAGGGCGGGACGCTACGGTCTGGACGCGTGACTCGTTGCTACCTCGCCGTCGATGTCGGTGGCACCAAGCTGGCGGCTGGCGTTGTCGACGATTCCGGACAGATCTTGATTCGTGACCGACTCGTCACTCCCGCGCGCGATGTGTGGCCGACGTTGTCGCGATTGATCCTCAGAGTGGTCGCAGCCGCGCCGACCGACCTGGTCGGATGCGGCGTCGGATGCGGTGGTCCGATCGATCCCGCAACGCGAACAGTCTCGCCGCTCTACATTCCGAGTTGGACCGGATTTCCGCTTGCGGCGGAGTTGGAGGAGCTGCTGCAACTTCCGGTGTCGGTCGACACCGATGCACGTGCGCTCGCGCTGGCCGAGGCCTGGTGCGGCGGTGCTGTCGGCATCAGCGACTTCATCGGTGTGGTGATGGGAACGGGAATAGGCGGTGCCGTTGTCAGCGGCGGAAAGGTGCTGCAGGGAAGGGTCGGCAACGCCGGGTACATCGGCCACGTGGTTGTCGAGCCCGACGGCCGGCCCTGCATCTGCGGGGGAAAGGGTTGCCTCGAAACCTATTGCAGCGGTCGAGCCATCGAGACCGAGACCGGCAGGCCGCCCCAACGCGCACCCGCGGCCACCGTGGAACGCACCGGTGTCTTGGTCGGACGAGCGCTTGCGTCGGTGGGCGCGCTGTGTGATTTGAAACTGGCGATCGTTGGCGGATCCGTCGCGCTCGGATTCGGCGAGCCTTTCTTCGGCGCCGCGCAGGACGAGCTCGACAAGCGCGCCAGGCTGCCCTTCAT
The DNA here is from genome assembly GCA_040006755.1 of Ilumatobacteraceae bacterium. Lineage (GTDB taxonomy): Bacteria > Actinomycetota > Acidimicrobiia > Acidimicrobiales > Ilumatobacteraceae > JAENVT01. The sequence goes on from JBDTWJ010000021.1 coordinate 32,100, forward strand.
CAGCGGATTCCAGATCATGCCGGCAGCGTTGGGCCAGCGGGCTCCGCTGATCGGCGCGGCAGCGCTCGTCAGATCACCACCCGGCGTTTGACGCCGGAGTTGCACCGGTTCACGACGCTGTCCTACCGGTGGGTAACCTAGGAGCATGCGACCGACGTACTCCGTTGATGCAGAGGCCTACCGCGAGAAGGTCCAAGCGTTCCTGGCCGAAAAGTTGCCTGCAGGGTGGCAGGGGATCGGCGCTCTAGAAGGCGACGACGTCAGCGCCTTCGTCACGGACTGGCGTGCGACCTTGTTCACCGCCGGGTATCTCGCTCCGGGGTGGCCGACCGAGTACGGCGGCGCCGGATTGTCGGCACTCGAGCAGGTGATCATTGCCGAGGAGTTCGCCAAGGCTGGCGTCCCCACGGGCGGCCCCAACGATGTGTTCGGCATCCAGATGCTCGGCAACACGCTGATGAAATGGGGCACCGACGACCAGAAGAGCCAGTACCTCCCGCGGATCCTGTCGGGTGCAGATACGTGGTGCCAGGGGTACAGCGAGCCCGATGCGGGCAGCGATCTGTCCAACGTCGGTCTTCGCGGTGTGCTCGACGGGGATCAGTGGGTGTTGAACGGTCAGAAGATCTGGACGTCGGCCGGGCACCTCGCCGATCACATCTTCACACTGGTTCGCACAGATCCAGACGCGCCGAAGCACAAGGGGATCTCCTTCATCCTGGTCGACATGCGTCAGCCTGGGATCGAAGTTCGTCCCATCAAGATGATCTCCGGCGAGAGCGAGTTCAACGAGATCTTCTACACCGATGCCACGGCACCAAAGGACGAAGTAGTCGGCGGCGTCAACAACGGTTGGGCGGTGGCGATGACACTGCTCGGCTACGAGCGCGGCGAGTCGGCGGCGACGGTTCCCATTCGGTACCAAGCCGAGCTCGATCGGTTGCTGGTGCTCGCCAAGGAATCGGGGAAGATCGACGACCCCAACATCCGTCAACGGTTGGCGTGGTGCTACAGCAAGGTGCAGATCATGCGGTACAACGGCATGCGCACGCTCACCATGTTCCTGCAAGGCCACCAGCCAGGGCCCGACGCAGCCATCTCCAAGTTGTACTGGAGCGAGTACCACAAGATCGTCACCGAATTGTCGCTCGACATCCTCGGGCCGTACGCACTGACACCCAGCGGGCGGCCACCGTCCACTGCATTCCAGACCGACGATGCCGGCGCGCCCAACAGTTCATGGAGCTGGGTCGGAACGTTCCTCAATGCTCGGGCCGGAACGATCTATGCCGGATCATCGCAGATCCAGCGCAACATCATCGGCGAGATGGTGTTGGGTCTTCCCAAAGAACCCAAGCCTGCCGACCCGAAGGCCGCGGAGCCTCGTTGAAGCCGAGCGCGTTCGCGCGCTGCGCGGCGTCGGTCGCGGGTCATCCGCGACTGTGGTTGACGGCTTGGCGGCTGTACCGCGTGTCGTTGCCGAAGCGGTGGTGGACACGCCGTCCATTCCTGCCGATACCTCCCGCCGACTATCTGCGATTTCGACTCGAAACGCAATATGGTTCCGCCAACCATCGCATCGAAGCCACCGATGTGCTGAACTACCTCTCATGGTGCAAACTTCACCGATCGCTGGCTTCTTGATACCCGTGGCTGCGAGCGGGAATTCGCTCGCGCCCGACAGCAGGCGTCGGTAGGGTCTGGCGCCATGAGGAGCGCGCTGGTGTTGAACGCAAC